>NZ_RZGX01000002.1:0-283579 GCF_003990155.1 Legionella qingyii | reverse complement strand
AGTTTATTCGCAAAAGTTTTATGTAATAATTCAGTCAAGTGCATGATGGTGAACCCTTATAATGTCGAAAATATATTGGATCACATATCTTCATGCACTTCAAAAAAAATTATTCTTTTTTTAAAAATAATGGTCACTTATTGTGACCATCTCTCAGGCATAAAGCGCGTGAAGTGGGCGGAATTAAATGAAATGTCAACAGACCCTTGTGGGTAGCGAACTAAATTTTAAAAACAATTTCCGTTGACCTCGATTATTAGACAATAAAGAATTATAATCCCGAAAAAAATCTTGCTTCTGTTTCTGTGATTTTTCCATAAGTCTTTTACTATTGACGTTAAATATAATATATTGGATGAATGTAAGTTCTTACTCGCTTCTTTTAAGAATAAGCAACAAAACAAACCAAATTGTGGAAAAAATACTCGATCGGTAGAGGCTAAACCCAATTTGAGTTTTTCATCCGGCCATAACTATGAAACTTCATCACTTTTTTGAGCAATCAGTTGATAATTATTCAGACAATATTGCTTTGATTTGCGATAATGCGTTTATTTCCTATCAAGAGTTAGAAAATCGTGCGAATCAATTAGCTCATTATCTTCATGAGAACAAAATTTCCAAGGGTAGCATTGTAGGCATTCTATTAGAGCGATCTATAGAATGCTATATTGCTATATTGGCGACGTTAAAAACAGGTGCAGCTTATGTACCTATTGAAGTAGATTATCCCGACGAACGGATTAATTATATTTTCTCTGATCTGCCTTTTGATGCGGTTTTAACTTCGTCTATGCAATTGACCCAAAAGAATCTGGCATGGCCAGCTTTTTATGCAGTTGATCAATTGGCCGAGGAAATTTCCAGATGCCCCTCACAGCGATTAATTCTTCAAGAAGATTTAACTGCTGATGACGTGTGTTACATCATTTACACGTCAGGCTCTACTGGAAAGCCTAAAGGAGTAGAAATTACCCAGCGCAGTATTTGCCATTATGTGCAAGTTGCGAGCAAACTTTATGATATAAAAAGTAATGATAAGGTATATCAAGGCTTTTCTTTGGCATTTGACGCCTCTTTAGAAGAGTTTTGGATGGCTTTTGCCAATGGCGCCGCCCTGGTTGCGTGTACAGCAAAAGAAGTGCGCTCTGGTCTAGGTCTAATCTCCTTTTTACAACAACACCGAGTTAGTGTTTTTTCAACAGTACCTACTTTATTGTCTACTTTAGAAGGCCAATTACCGGATCTACGCCTTTTAATCCTGGGTGGAGAATCTTGCCCATCTAGTTTGGTTAAGCGTTGGAGCAGAGAGGGGCTGCGAATTATTAATACTTATGGCCCTACTGAAGCAACGATTATTGCAACTTATGCAGAATGTCATCCTGAACAGGAAGTGACCATTGGTAAACCCTTGCCAGGTTATGAAGTCCTCATCGTTGATGAACAATTACGAGAAGTAGCTGTAGGAGAGGAGGGCGAGCTGTGTATTGCTGGAGTTGCCCTAGCTCGTGGTTACGTCAATCGACCAGAGGATACAGCAAAAAAGTTTGTTTTAAATCCGGTAAATAATAATCAACGCTTATATCGAACAGGGGATTTAGTTTCAAGAGCTCCTAGTGGTGATCTCCTTTTTGCAGGGAGAATAGATGATCAAATCAAATTGCGTGGGTTTCGTATTGAATTAAACGAAATTGAAACGATTATCATGCAATATGCTGGAATTAAACAAGCCGTGGTTTCATTGCAAACCCTGGAGCAACCTACGCTCGTTGCTTATTTGATTCTTGATCCAAAAAATGCATTTGATGTAAATGAATTTAAAATCTTTTTAAGGTCACGCTTACCTGATTACATGCTGCCATCCCTAATTGAGATTTTAGAAACGTTTCCAGTTTTAGCCAGCGGTAAAGTGAATCGCAAAGAGCTTCCTAGACCTGTGCAAAAGTCAGAAAATGTTTATATAGCACCAGAATCTGAGTTAGCTAAGGAAATTGCTCTAGTCTGGGAAAATGTATTTGATTGTAAGAATATTTCTGCTGGAGCAGACTTTTTCTATGATTTAGGTGGACATTCACTGCATGCCGCAAAAGTAATTTCTAATTTACGCAAAATACCTGCCTTAAAAAATATTTCAATACTTGATTTATATAAAAATCCAACAATTAAGCAATTAGAACAGAAGTTTAGTGCCCCTCATAGCAATCCACAAATTGATGGGCAACAAACGGTTAAGAACAAGTACAAAGTACCACAATGGAAATACTATTTGTGTGGGGTTGGTCAATTTTTTGGATGCTTATTGCAATACGCGGTAGGTACTTTACAGCTATTGGCTGTTATTTTGTGCTACAGCTGGGTTAGCTCTGAGTATTCGATTATTTCCAGAGAGTCACAGCTTGCATTTCTAGCTTTGTTTTTATCGATGCCAATCATTTCGTTATTTATCACGATTGGTTTGAAATGGATATTATTGGGACGGGTAAAGCCTGGTGAATATCCACTTTGGGGATGGTTCTATTATCGTTGGTGGTTAGTGCAAAGGCTGCAGAAGAATTTGTTTTTAGCTAAATTTTTAGTTGGTTCGCCATTAGCTGGTATCTATTATCGCTTACTAGGAGCTAAAATAGGTAAGAACTGTTATTTGGGTTCCATGCAAATTTCTGCACATGATTTGTTGACCATCGGAGATAATACTTCTATTGGTGCGGACAGTAGACTTAACGGTTATATCATTGAGGACGGTTGGTTAAAAATAGGCCCTATCAATATCGGCAATAATTGTTATATAGGTTCACGTGCCGTTGTTGGGTTAAATACACAGATTGAAGATCATGGCGTCTTGGATGAAATGTCCATGCTACCTGATCAGGGCTTAATTCCTCAAGGAGTCTATTTTTCAGGCTCTCCAGCGGTTCCAGGTACTATTCCTGCGGATCATGTTACTCGGAAAAAAGTTGCGGTTGACGAATCTACCATGCTGGAAAATACCCTTTTTGGTATTTTGCATTACTTAGGCGTCGTTTTTGTCATGGTGGTTTATTATTTATGCTTAATTCCCTCAATCTCTTTAATTAGCTATTACTATGATCAGAGTCACTATCTGACCACCATGTTTTTTGCCATACCTTTAGGGGCTATCCTGTTTTTAGGATTATATTATTCCGCTATTGTGCTCTGTAAAAAGATTATTTTGGATAAGGTAAAACCCGGTGATTATCCCTTGAAGAGTTTTTATTATTTCCGTCATTGGATTCTGGTGAAATTATTGGATGGGGATGAAATCTCGATTATGGCAGACACTTTATATATGCCTGCTTTTTTACGATTGCTGGGGGCAAAATTAGGGAAGGGAGTAGAAATGGGGGAAACTCCGCATATTATTCCTGACCTAGTCACCATTGAAGAAGGTGGTTTTACCGCCAGTTCTGTCGCTCTAGCCTGGCCTAGTGTTTATAATGGTTTTATTTCTTTTGCTCCGGTGACCATCGGACGTAGAGGCTTTGTAGGGAATGTCAGTTTATTATCTGCTGGTAAATCGATTGGTGAAGGCGCTCTATTAGGATGTCTATCAGTGACTCCATCAGATGGCAGAGCAGCAGAGCCTTATTCTGCCTGGCTAGGTTCACCTGCTGTTTTTTTACCAAAGCGAGAGTTATTTGTTGGATTTTCTGATAAGGATACATTTTATCCCTCCAAAAAGCTCTATTTCATGCGCTTACTCATTGAATTTATACGAATTATTTTACCATCGACTTTTTCATTAATTGCATTATTCAATATGCTTTATGTCTTGGATTATATGTTAAGTGAGTACTCCTGGCTTGTTACCGCACTGATTCTTCCACCAGTAGAGATGTTCATTACAGTTTGTCTTGTTGGCGTGTTGGTCGCCCTCAAATGGATAATGTTAGGTAAATTAAAACCTTTAACCAAGCCTATTTGGGATCCCTTTATTTGGAAAAATGATGTGATCGAATATTCGTATAACTATTATACGAACCCGCATTGGACTAATAAAGTTTTAGGGACTCCTTTTGCGCTTTGGGTGCATCGTTGTTTAGGAACTAAAGCAGGGAAGAGGGTTTTCACAGACAGTGCCGAGTTTTCAGAATTTGATTTAATTACAATTGGTGATGATGTATGTATCAATGCCGAGACTATAATTCAAACTCATCTCTATGAGGATAGAATATTCAAAGTCTCAAATGTCACTATTGGTTCTGGTTGTAATGTAGGTGTTGGATCAATTGTTCTCTACAACACGTTGATGGAAGAAAACTCTTCTTTGGGTAGTCTTTCTTTACTAATGAAGGGGGAACGGTTACCTGAAAATACTCATTGGGCTGGTATTCCTGCACAATCGACAGCACTTGGATTGTCACATCAACAAGTTGCCCCTCAACTTGCTCCAGAAGAAAGTCCAGAAGAAGCTCTTCCAGAGTTATTGTAGTAATGTAGCCAGGGAGAAGCGAGGCAGAACTCAGGTTCCGCTCTTCGCTTCAATCCGGCTACTATAATAGAACTTACCCCAACAAATAATTGTCAATTAAGCGGATGTTATCAATTCGTACTGCCGCAAAACGACGACCTTGATGTTCTTCAACATACTCTACAGCAATCCCTTTTTGAGTTAATTGTTTGATGATTTGCTCACATGTCAGCTCTTTTTGCTGGAATAATCTGGCAAACTCTTCAGCCAAGGCCTTTTGCTCTTGATTGAGGCGGTTATTACGTGAGCTGTAAGCTAATCCACTTGGTTCACGGATCGTTGGACATGCTTTAATTTCAATATCCATAAAAAAAGCATTAACCATCCCTTGAATCAATAAGTATTGTTGATAGTCTTTTTCACCGAAGTATGCTCTTTGAGGCTTAGCTAAGTTCAATAATTTCATCACTACAGTTAATACACCGTTAAAGTGCCCGGGCCTATGGGTTCCTTCCATGAGTTGGCAAAGTTGATGCTCATGTACCTGATAATTGTATTCATCCACATACATGGATTGTTCATCCGGAAGAATGCAAAAATCGACACCGGAATCTTCCATAATTTTAAGATCCGCTTCTAATGTTCGAGGATAAAGTTTAAAGTCCTCGGTTTGATTAAATTGTGTTGGATTTACAAATAGACTGGAAATAGTATAGTGATTCTCTTTTTTACTGGCTAAAAACAGAGAGGCATGCCCCGCATGCAAATTACCCATGGTTGGCGCAAAGCCCAGAGTTAATTGGGTAGATAAAGTTTTACGAAAGCTTATCCATTCGTTCAGATCGTGAAAAATTTTCATGAGTTACTCCTTAAATATAGTAACCATTTAAATTGTGGGCTGGGATGAAGTGAAGCATAACCCGGGTTGGAGTACTTTCACCCAGCTACAATAGTGCTAACAGTTACAATTTGTGAACCAGAATAATTTTTGATAAAAAAATCATCAATAATTATTTAGGTTCACTTTCTAATTAAAATGAATGTTCCGCCGTTGGAAAATTGACCTGTTGAACCTGCTGTGCATAGGCATTTAATGCATCTAATAGAAGTTCTTTGCCTTGAAGGTATCTTTTGACAAACTTGGGATTAAATTCTGTTTGTAAACCCAGCATGTCATGCCAAACAAGAACCTGTCCATCAGTATGAGAACCCGCTCCAATACCAATAGTAGGTATACTTAACGACTCGGTTATTGTGAGCGCTAGTTGTTGGGGAACACATTCGATGACTAGAGCAAAACATCCAGCCGCCTCTAACTGATGAGCTTGCTGGAGTAGTTGTTCTGCCTGCTCTTTGTTTTTTCCCTGTATCTTATAGCCACCTAATTGATGAATGGATTGAGGGGTTAAACCGATATGTCCAACAACTGGGACGCCTGCATTTACGAGATAGGAAATGGTGTGACACGTATCTGCATCTGCCCCTTCAATTTTCACTGCTTGCGCACCTGCTTGTAATAAGTGTTTTACATTATCTACAGTTTGATTGAGTGAACTTTTATGGCATAAAAAGGGAAGGTCACTGATTAAAAATTGCTGTTTTAGGCCGCGTGCTACAGCTTGGGTATGAAGTATCATCATCTCCATGGTAGCCGTAACGGTTGTTTCATGGCCGTGTACGGCCATGGCTACAGAATCTCCGACCAGGACGCAATCAATATTTGATTCAGCTACAATGCAGGCAGATGGATAATCGTAGCAAGTTATCATGGAAATTTTTTGTTGTTCTTCTTTTTTACGTTTGAAATCATGAATTTTCATGCTGCGCTACCCCTTAATAACAAAGAGTAAGCAGTATGATGGAAAGCGAAACGCACTATAGGTACCTGTCGCATGGATCAAGTCCTCCCAAAAAAATTGAAATATGAAGTCGCTGCCGATAGGTCAGCGCATTATGAGTAGCTATTCAGCCGGCTCACATTGGTTATCATATTGCAAATTCGGATAGATGAGAAGTGGATGTAAATGCATTTATCTCCGGGTGCAGCGTAGCTGTTTCAATATTGACGTTGCTGCATTTTGCACTTTATCCATTTTGTTCATCTATAATTCTGAGTTATCATTAATGTTTCGCACAGCGGCTATTTTATGTGGAAAACGCAACAATTTGTGTGAAATATGTACTTTATAATGGGCTTTTTATGCAAATCACTGAAAAATTAACTCTCCCGGGTGAGCATGCTTTGTTTTTGCAAGGAGCGACTGGGAAACTGGAGGCAGTTTTAACTGTTCCAGAGCAGAATCATTCTGACTTCATCGCCTTTTTAGGGCATCCTCATTCCCTACAAGGGGGCACTATGAGTAATAAAGTAGTGACTACCTTAGCACGTGTTTTTAGAGAATTAGGTATTCCTTCATTGCGTTTTAATTTTCGTGGGGTAGGCCAATCGGAAGGATCTTATGATGCAGGGATAGGTGAAAGCGAGGATATGCTGGTGTTGGTTCGTGAATGGCAAAAGGTGCAGCCCGAGAAAAAACTAATTTTTGCGGGCTTTTCTTTTGGTTCTTATGTGACTTATCGCGCCTCGGCCCAATCGGATTCCAAATTATTAATTTCGGTAGCCCCGGCAGTGCATCATTATAATTATCAAGAATTTAATCCTATCCCATCTCCTTGGCTTATTGTACAAGGCGATGAAGATGAAGTAGTTCCTTCTGCTTTAGTTTTTGATTTTGCCGCCCAAGCTGATATACCGGTGATTCAGTTTGCGAACACAGGCCATTTTTTTCATGGTAAATTAATTGAACTGAAAGCAAAGCTCACGGAATACATTCGATCTCAGGTTATTTTATAATGAATTTGATTATGCAATATGAAGCCGCAATTCATCGCGGTGACATCGACGATGATCCTTTGCAACGAGACATATTGACGCACCTGGAGTCTCTTGCTAATAACGTAAAAAAATCGAATTCATCCTGGTTTTATCCATTAATTAAACCTCGAATTAAGGGGATATACCTTTATGGCCCTGTTGGGGTAGGAAAAACATACTTAATTGATTTATTTTATGACTGTCTCGAAGAGAAAAAGAAGGCTCGCTTTCATTTTCATCATTTCATGCAACAAATTGATGCGCAGTTAAGACGATTACAAGGTCAGAAAAATCCTCTTCGCCAAATCGCTAAGAAATTAGCCAAAACGACACGGGTACTTTGTTTTGATGAGTTTATGGTCCATGATGTGGCTTATGCCATGATTTTAGCGGAGTTGTTGCAATCTTTAATTGCTTATGGCGTTATTTTGGTAATTTCTTCGAATATACCTCCAGATGATTTATATCGTAACGGAGTTCATCGGAAACGATTTTTACCAGCTATTGCAGCAATTAAGGAACACTGCGAGGTACTGCATTTAAATGAGCAAAGAGATTATCGGGTTGGGAGAGCGCCATTGTTAGACGCTTATTTATTTCCTTTAAATGAGCAAACCACCTCGGTTATGGAGCAACAATTCACGTTTTTGGCGCGTGAATTTAAAGAAAATGGTACTATTACAATACAGAATCGCGAGATCCCTTACCTTAAGCTTGCAGAACAATCGATTTGGTTTGCTTTTGATATTTTATGTAATTTGCCTCGTAGCCAATTGGATTATTTAGAGATTGCAGATAAATTTGACACTATTTTTTTAAGTAATATACCTGCATTAACAGCCAATCATACCTTGCAAACAATTATGTTCATTCACTTTATTGATGTGATGTATGATCGAGGAATAAATATTATTATTTCCGCAGAGGTTGCAGTTGAGGAGTTGTATGTTGAAGGCGAAATGCAAGAAACGTTCAAGCGTACATTAAGCCGGTTGCTGGAAATGCAATCGGTAGATTATTTGGCACGCCATCCCAAAAGAACACTTAAGGAGTTGATTTCAGATAATTCTTAATCGCATAGGTAGTTAAAAGTGACCCAAAATTGGTTCCGCGTTGCTATACCTAGGCTATGAGTTGATCTGTGGATTTGAATAAATGTATAATTTTTTCCTAAATTGAGAATGATTCTCGATTACATTTATGCTACTATTATTTAAGATATTTCACGAGTTGCTGTTAGGACATGATAAAAATTACAGAGTTAGTACAAGGTGATAGAGTACGGTTAACCAGTTTTGGTGCAACAGAAATGCAATACAGACGCAGACTTTTGTCTTTGGGAGTGACTTGCGGGACTGAGTTTTTAGTTGTCCGAATGGCTCCTTTAGGATGTCCTATACAAATTGAAGTCAGAGGAACGGCCTTAACATTGCGCAAGGAAGAGGCGAGCCAATTAATTCTGGAGCGTATATGACTCATGTATTATTGGTCGGTAACCCTAATTGTGGTAAGACTACCTTATTTAATGCATTAACTGGTGATAATCAGCGCATTGGAAACTGGCCTGGCGTGACAGTAGAAAAGAAAACAGGGTCTTTTTTTGTAGGACAGCAACGAATTGAAGTGACTGACTTACCCGGAATTTATTCTTTAGTAGCTCATGCGGATGGCATCAGCCAAGATGAGGGAATTGCTGCTCAGTCTGTTGTAACCATTGAAGCAGATTGCATTATTAATGTGATCGATGCATGTCATCTCGAGCGGCATTTATATTTGACCACCCAAATTTTGGAATTAGGAAAACCTGTACTGCTCGCGTTGAATATGATGGATATTGCACAGCAAAGAGGTATATCCATAGATCCAAACGCGTTGTCACAACAATTAGGTTGTCCTGTTATCCCGATCCAGGCACATAAAAAAATAGGCATGGCTCAATTGATGGAGGAGTTGACTCGGCTGCCTCAAGCAGTTTCTCCCTTGACGCTTCCTCTATCCCAAGCGATACAACAGACATTAATGACCTTGGAAAACACCTTGATTTACGAAGGTTATAGTCAATCGCTTGCTTATTATTATGCCCGCAGGCTTGCGGAGGGGGATAAATTACTATTCGATAAGGCAATTACTCAGGATTTAACTTTATTGAACGAAGTAGATCCTAATCTTGATGTATTATTGGCTGATGCACGATATCAGAAAATACATGAAATAGTTACGTCTGTACAGAAAAAGCGCAGTGATGCCAGTGAACATTTTACTGCAAAACTCGATAAGATTATGTTGCATCGTTTTTTTGCCCTCCCCATATTTTTTGCCATGATGTATTTGATGTTTTTATTTGCGATTAATGTAGGTGGCGCTTTTCAGGATTTTTTTGATATCAGTACCGATACAATATTCGTACAAGGGACATCATGGTTATTGCAACAAATTCATGCGCCTAATTGGATAATCGCTTTATTGGCAAATGGTGTTGGAAAAGGGATTAATACCACGTTAACGTTCATCCCAGTCATTGCGGCCATGTTCTTCTTCTTATCCTTGTTGGAATCCTCAGGATATATGGCAAGAGCGGCTTTTGTTGTAGATAAGGCGATGCGGAAGATGGGGTTGCCTGGTAAGTCATTTGTGCCGATGATTGTTGGTTTTGGATGTAATGTTCCAGCGATTATGGCTGCTCGTACCTTAGATTCAGAACGCGATCGATTATTGACCGTAATGATGAGCCCTTTTATGTCATGTAGCGCACGTCTGGCCATTTATGCAGTATTCGTTGCCGCATTTTTCCCATCAGGTGGACAAAACATCGTGTTTTCTTTGTATCTTGTAGGGATTTTGATGGCTGTATTAACAGGATTTCTCTTGCGCAAAACGACGTTAAAAGGGCATGCCTCTCCCTTAATTTTGGAGCTTCCCGCTTATCATAAGCCTGCGCTCAAGCGTTTATTTAAAGAGACTTTTATGCGCTTGCGTTTTTTTATTGTGCGTGCAGGTAAATTAATTGTACCTATTTGTGTTATTTTGGGTGGTTTAAACGCCATTACTTTAGATGGTGGAATTAATTCGGGTGAAGCCAGTACTCAATCATTGCTCTCTTTAATGGGTCAATCGATTACTCCTCTATTTACCCCAATGGGCATCCACCAGGACAATTGGCCAGCAACTGTAGGGTTACTAACTGGAATGCTGGCCAAAGAAGTGGTAGTGGGTACGTTAAATTCACTTTATGCGCAAGTAGGTCATGTGACTGAAATTGCTGCCGCACATTTTGATTTTTGGGCAGGTATTAAGGCGGCTTTCTGGTCAATTCCACAAAATTTAGCTCAATTGGGTTCTGCATTGATAAATCCTATATTGGCTAGCGCAGCAGATAATCCTGTATCTCAGTCAGTATATGGAATTATGGCAGAGCGGTTTGATGGTAAAATAGGGGCATATGCTTATCTGCTGTTTGTACTTCTTTATATTCCTTGTGTATCTACTATGGCGGTCATTCGACAAGAAGCAAATAAGAAATATATGTGGATTTCTGTAATTTGGTCTTTTGTGATTGCATATGTTACTGCAGTTGTATTTTATCAAGTAGCTAAATGGATTCAAAGTTCAGAGCAAAGTATGGTCGAGATTCTTTTATTCTTATTGATCCTATTTTTTGTTATAGGCGTGCGCCAATACACCAAACGCAGCACAAGGAGGAATGATGCTGTTGCAAATACGTGATTACATTTGCCGTGAAGGTGTCGTCAGTACCCAACAATTGACTAGGGAATTTCGTGTGGATCTTCCTGCATTACAACCCATGCTAGATTTATGGATCGGGAAGGGCGTAATACGTAAATGCCAGGAAAAGGCAAATTGTCAAAGTACATGCTTTAAGTGTCACTCTAGCGCCCCTGAATATTACCAATATCTTTTATAGCTTGCTGCTGCGCAAATTGTATTTTTTTACGGGTTTTTTACTTAAGCTGTTTTAACTTTCGTGCTCATTCACTAAATTTGGGCTAATATACTCATATAGGTTTGATTTACGTATGGTAAGCAAATGGCTGATGAACCAGATATTCCTACTGTTGACGAAAACTCAGAGTTAATTGATAGTATCGATAACAGCATCGACTTGCGCAAGTTACAAATGGAAGAAGATTTAAATGATCCTGTAACTTTGGTTGAGCGTGTTTATCAAATCTGGTGGCATTGGGCAGATTTTCAACTTTATATTGTATCTCCATCGATTGATCTTGTTTCTCCTCCTGTAATAATTAAACCCGAACTAATCTTCGGAACAAATGAGTTTGAATTTGTATATTCTATTCTTGATTCAGGATCAAAATTATCTACGTCTAAAGGCGAAGAGCTGTTCTCTGCCGGAATGTCAATGTATAAGCTCTACATGACCATAGAAAAAATGATATATATTCTGGTTGAGCGTTTGAAAGAAGAAGGCATTGATAAAGAAACAGAGGTGCAAGTAGCTTTCGGTGGGCATTTGCTTCCCCAAAGAAAAGCCTTTGAGTCGATTATCAATTTACCTTACAACGTCGTAGTAACTAACTTTGATCCGGGCGCATGGGGTGAGCGTTACTTACAAATTGTCAAACAAAATGCAGATAAGTATGGATATCCTTCTGAATCGCCGCGTGAAATATTTCGACAACCGTATAAAACATCCGGTTCAGGTCCAAAAAGATAAGTATGTTCTGACGGATTGTCTTTAATGCACTTTTGATTGGCTGTTCAATTATTTTTAGTTGAGTTTTATTGCTTCACTTTTATATACTTCCCCTGTGTAAAGGCTTGCAACATCTTTACAAAAATTTCCTTAGCAATACAATAGATTGGTCTTTCATTTGGCACATCAAATATAAGCACAATAAAAGATCTAAATGAAAAAAGATCTGATTATTTGCATCATAGAATGACAATTTGTAAAAATATTAATTTTGCTTGAGTCAGTTGTCGAAGTATTATCTAACAGTATTTACAAAATTTATTTTGAATTGAAGATTTTTTAATGAATGAGGTAATTAAAGAAAATTTATTTGAATTAGATGGAAACAAATTAAAATTTGCTCGGATTAGGCAGGAGCTTATCTTGCACGATAAAAACAGAGTGCTATACTTCGCATTTGTGCGATTTAATTAACATTTCTAATTAAGGAAGAAATTCACAGTGAACAAAAAAAGACCCGTTAATCTGGATTTGGGCAGTTTAAAATATCCCCCTATGGCTATAGCGTCCATCTTACATAGGATTTCAGGGGTAGTTTTATTTTTACTGTTACCCATTATGTTGTACATTTTTGGCCAGTCAATGCAATCAGAAGAAACATTTGCGCAGGTGAAAAATTTGCTGTCTCATCCTGCTTATAAAATGGTCATGTGGGCATTTGGTGCCTCGATGATTTACCATTTGCTTGCAGGGATTAGGCATCTTTTGATGGATATGGGGTTTGGTGAGCATCTTGATGCTGGTAGGCGTTCCGCTGTTTTAGTCATTTTTCTTGCCATTATTTTGTCAATTTTTCTAGGAATCTGGATATGGTAAATAATGTCACCAGCTTAACAGGTAATGGGTTAAAGGATTGGTTGATTCAAAGAGTTACAGCAGTTTATTTTGCTGCATATGCTTTTTTTATAATTGGTTTTTTGTTATTGCACCCTGAGCTGGGGTTTGCGCAATGGCACGCTCTTTTTTCCAATGTATTAGTTCGAATTGCGTCTCTTATCGCATTGTTTGCGCTTTCATTGCATGCATGGGTAGGTATTTGGACTGTGACTACCGATTATATGAAGTGTACTGCTCTGCGTTTATCAGTACAAATGTTAGTAGTTTTATGGCTCCTTAGTCAATTTATCTGGGGCTTAATGATCCTTTGGGGGCAGTAGCATGGCAATTGCACGTAACACATTTGATGCAGTAATCATTGGAGCTGGTGGGGCTGGAATGCGAGCTGCACTGCAGATGGCAAATTCAGGTTTAAAAGTCGCACTTTTATCTAAGGTATTTCCAACTCGGTCACATACAGTATCTGCTCAAGGAGGTATTACTTGTGCACTGGGAAATGCGCATGAGGATGATTGGCGTTGGCATATGTATGATACCGTGAAAGGTGCTGACTATATTGGTGATCAGGATTCAATTGAATACCTCTGTAAAACGGGCCCTGAAGCTGTATATGAACTCGAGCATATGGGGTTGCCTTTTTCACGCATGGATAATGGTAAAATTTATCAGCGTCAGTTTGGCGGTCAATCCAAAAATTTTGGTGGCGATCAAGCCGCGCGAACCTGTGCTGCAGCGGATAGAACCGGGCATGCGTTATTACATACCCTCTACCAACAAAATTTAAAAGCTAAAACACATGTATTTAGTGAATGGTATGCGCTTGATCTCGTTAAAGATTCGCATGGACATATATCCGGTGTTACTGCGATGTGTATCGAAACAGGAGAGGTAGTATTTTTCCAATCAAGAGTATGTATTTTGGCTACCGGTGGCGCAGGCCGTATTTACCAATCTACAACCAATGCCTTTATTAATACTGGTGATGGTTTTGGTATGGCATTAAGAGCCGGTATCCCATTACAAGATATGGAAATGTGGCAGTTTCATCCTACTGGAATTGCTGGAGCTGGTGTTTTGGTGACTGAAGGTTGTCGAGGTGAGGGCGGTTATCTGATTAATAAGGACGGCGAACGTTTTATGGAGCGTTACGCGCCGCGAGTTAAGGATTTAGCTTCCCGAGATGTAGTTGCTCGATCGATGGCACTTGAGATCCGTGCCGGTAAAGGTTTTGATCCTAAAGGAGTTGATCACGTTAAATTAAAATTGGATCACCTGGGTGCCGATCTTATTAAATCACGCTTGCCGGGAATTCGTGAGTTGTCTATGAAATTCGCAGGAGTTGATCCAATTGTTGAGCCAATTCCCGTAGTTCCTACTTGCCACTACAGCATGGGCGGTATACCTACAAATATGTATGGCCAAGTACTTACCAAAACCAACGGTATTGAACATACTGTAGATGGTTTATATGCAGTAGGTGAGTGTGCTTGTGTTTCTGTACATGGTGCGAACCGTTTAGGTGGTAACTCATTACTGGACTTAGTTGTTTTTGGCCGCGCAGCAGGATTGCATGTTGAAGAGCTATGGCAGTCAAATCAATTGCCTGAAATGACTTATATTAGTGATGATGATATTGCTCCATCATTGCAACGATATAACCGATGGAATAATTCAACAGACGGTGAAAGCCCAGCAGTAATTCATGATGAAATGCAACGTGTAATGCAAGAAGACTTCGGTGTCTTCCGTACCGGTGAAGTAATGGCTTCTGGCTTAAAACGTCTTCAGGCTCTGCGTGAGCGCTTGGCGCATGCTAAATTAGAAGACAAAAGTAAGATATTTAATACAGAGCGAGTTAGTGCATTAGAGTTGGATAATTTGATGGCAACTGCATATGCTACAGCGCAGTCTGCAATTGTTCGTACAGAAAGTCGCGGTGCTCATAGTCGTGAAGATTATCCAAAACGCGATGATGCGAACTGGATTAAACATACGCTATATTTTGAGGAAGGTGAGAAGATTGATTTTCGTCCAGTTAATGCATCACCTAAGCATGTCGAGCCTTTTGCGCCAAAAGAACGCGTTTACTAAAGAGGATAGATTACATGGCAGCAGATAGTAGAAAATTGACCCTATCAATATATCGCTATAATCCTGAGGTGGATGCTAAGCCTTATATGAAAGATTATGAATTGGAGATCCCAGTTAAAAGCGATCCGATGTTACTCACGTTACTCGAACGTTTGAAAGCAGAACAGGACCCCTCCATCACGTACCGACGTTCTTGTCGCGAAGGAGTTTGTGGCTCGGACGGTATGAATATTAATGGGACAAATGGCTTGGCTTGTATTACCCATGTGTCTCAGTTGAATACCGATAAAATAGTTGTCCGTCCTTTGCCTGGATTTCCTGTAATTCGTGATTTAGCAGTTGATATGACGCAGTTTTATCAACAATATGAGCGTATAGAGCCTTATTTGCAAAATAATGAGGTTCCTCCAGCTCAAGAACGGTTGCAATCACCAGAGGAACGCGCTCAACTTGATGGATTATATGAATGTATTTTATGCGCATGTTGTAGCAGTTCATGTCCTTCATTCTGGTGGAATCCGGACAAATTTGTTGGTCCTGCTGGATTATTACAGGCAAGACGATTTTTAGCAGACAGTCGTGATACAGCCACAGCAGATCGTTTGGATAAATTGCAAGATCCATTCAGTGTATTTCGTTGCCGCAGTATTATGAATTGTACTAATGTCTGCCCTAAAGGACTCAATCCAACGAAAGCGATTTCCGAGATTCGCCAACAAATGTTGACAAAAGAGACCTAATAGTACTTTTCTTATTTTTAAGGTACTGGTAAAAGCCATGTATAGAAAAATATAGTTCCCATACAATGGGAATGATCTTAAATGAGCTCGAAATCAGTATAAGGATGATCCCCGCACTTGCGGGGATAGCTGTTTTATCCACGGGGATGAGTGGAATAGCCAATTTACTGGTGGTAGTGATTAATACCCCTTTGGAGAAAAGAAAATGAGCAGTTCCGATCTGCAAAAAAAATGGGCTTCTTCCTATTTATCTGGCGGAAGTATGGCTTATGTTGATAGTCTTTATGAAGATTATCTTGCTGACCCGAGTTCGGTTTCATCCGATTGGCGAGCAGTATTCAGTGCTTTGCCTAAGGTTAATAGCGCCGAAAAAGAATTCTCGCATAGAGAAATTCGTGATTATTTTTTGCAGAATGCAGATAAAAAAGCAATACCTGTCGTTCAAGCTTCAGATAGTCAGCAGTTTCGGATTGCCGATTTAATTAACGCATATCGCTCATTGGGCCATCATGCGGCCAAACTTGATCCTCTGGAAATGACAGAGCGTACTCCAGTGCCTGCATTGGAATTGGAGTATCACCACTTATCCGATGTAGATAGAAACCGTAAGTTTTTTGCAGGCACTAGATTTAATGGTCCAGAAATGACTCTGGATGAAATATATCAAGCACTGCGCGAAACATATTGCAGCAGTATTGGTATTGAATATATGCATATTTCTAATACTGAAGAAATAGAATGGCTGCAAGAACGAATGGAATCTGTACGTGGCCGACTTAAGTTAGATGCAGCAAAAAAAATGCAAATTTTAAAAGATTTAATTGCTGCGGACGGTTTGGAGCGTTATTTAGGTACACGTTACGTGGGTCAAAAGCGATTCTCTCTTGAAGGGGGCGATTCACTAATTCCCATGATGAAAGAAATTATTGAGTGTGCTGGCAAAGATAATGTTAAAGAATTAGTTATTGGTATGGCACATCGAGGCCGCTTAAATGTACTCGTGAATGTACTAGGTAAAGAACCTAATCAACTGTTCCAAGAATTTGAAGGAAAAATAAAATATGAACGTACTGGTGATGTGAAATATCATTTAGGTTTTTCTTCAGATATAAAAACAAATTCGGGCTCAGTAGTACACCTGGCTTTAGCTTTTAACCCTTCACACTTAGAAATTATTGGACCAGTAGTAGAGGGATCTGTGCGTTCTCGTTTAGGTCGACGTAGTGATCTGGACAAAAAAGATAAAGTTGTTCCTGTCGTTATTCATGGCGATGCTGCATTTGCCGGCCAAGGTGTCGTAATGGAAACTTTTAATTTTTCTCAGGCCCGTGGCTATTGTACTGGTGGTACCGTTCACATTGTAATTAATAACCAAATAGGCTTTACTACCAGCAATCCTCTCGATGCTCGTTCTACTTTATATTGTACTGATGTTGCCAAAATGGTTCAGGCTCCTGTTATTCATGTGAATGGCGATGATCCTGAAGCAGTGGTGTTTGCGACCAGACTGGCATTTGATTTCAGAATGAAATTTAAACGAGATGTAGTAGTGGATCTCGTATGTTATCGACGACATGGCCATAATGAGGCAGATGAGCCGGCGGTAACCCAACCTGCAATGTATCGAAAAATTAAATCCATGCGCCCCTTGCGCGAAATTTATGCTGAACAATTGGTACAAGAAGGTTTTCTGACCAGTAAAGATGCTGAAAAATTAGTAGATGCATATCGTGATGCCCTGGATCAGGGTAAAGCGGTTGTAGATTTGGTTCATGGTGATTATGAAGGTAAGTATGCAGTTGATTGGACCCCTTATCTGAATGCAAAATGGACAGATAAAGTAGATACCACAATCAAAAAAGAGAACTTACAAAAATTAGCTAAAATATTAAGCACATTGCCAAAAGGTTTTGCATTGCATCCAGTGGTTCAACGCTTATTAAATGAACGTGATAAGATGACTGCCGGTGAGTTACCGATGAACTGGGGATATGCAGAAATTATGGCATATGCCAGTTTAGTTCAAGAAGGTTATGGTGTGCGTTTGTCTGGCCAGGATTCTGGAAGAGGAACTTTTGCTCATCGCCATGCTGTATTGCATGATGTTGAAACTGGAGAGGCGTTCACTCCTTTGGAGCAAATCACCAATGAGCTGGACCGACCTTTTTCGGTAATCGATTCAGTACTTTCTGAAGAAGCAGTACTGGCTTTCGAATATGGATTTTCCGCCTCTGCTCCAAATTTCCTGGTACTTTGGGAAGCTCAGTTTGGTGATTTCGCCAATGGCGCGCAAGTGGTAATCGATCAATTTATTAGTTCTGGTGAGCAAAAATGGGGTCGTTTATGTGGTTTAGTCATGTTATTACCTCATGGATATGAGGGACAGGGCCCAGAGCATTCATCAGCTCGTTTGGAGCGTTATATGCAGCTTTGTGCTCAGCACAATATGCAAGTTTGTACGCCAACTACACCTGCTCAGATCTTCCATTTATTAAGAAGACAGGTTATCCGGAATTTCCGTAAACCGTTGATTGTTATGACACCCAAGAGTCTTCTACGTCATAAATTAGCAGTTTCTCCATTGGAAGATTTATTCAAAGGTAAATTCCATACTATTATTCCGGAAATTGATGCAATTGATGCACAAAAAGTTACAAAAGTAGTGCTGTGCTGTGGAAAGGTTTATTATGATTTGTTGCAAATGCGTCGTGATAAAGAATTAAACCATATAGCTTTAGTGCGAATTGAGCAATTATATCCATTCCCTAAAAAGGCACTTATGACTGAGCTAAATAAATATCCTCAGGCCAAGAAGGTTATTTGGTGTCAGGAAGAGCCACAAAATCAAGGGGTATGGTTTTCTTCTCAGCATAATATAATAGATTGTTTGCGTCCTGAACAAACCTTGCATTATGCCGGAAGGGAATTTGCTGCGGCACCTGCTGTAGGAAGCCCTGCTCTGCATGCAAAAGAACAACAAGCTTTAGTAGAGCAAGCTTTATTGGACTAATTGTGAGTTTCTCGTAGTCTGGAGTATGGCTTTGCCTTTTTCCAGACTACAATTTGTTAACGAATTTAATAAAATAAGAAGGTATAACCATGTCTATTGAAGTCAAAGTACCTGTTTTGCCTGAGTCGGTTGCAGATGCAACTGTAGCAGCGTGGCATAAAAAAGTAGGTGATAAAGTTACCCGTGATGAGAATTTACTCGATCTGGAAACAGACAAAGTCGTACTGGAAGTTCCTGCTCCTGCTGATGGAATACTGGCTGAAATAATGTTTCAAGAGGGTGACACAGTTCGTTCAGGTCAATTACTTGCCAAAATCAAAGAGGGTGCTGGATCTGAAGCTAAAGAAGAAAAAGCAGAAGCATCTAAGGCTAGTGAACAATCTGAACGTGATGAAGTAAGTGCTAAAGAAGATAAGTCAACCAGTCCTGTAGTTCGACGGATGATGGCAGAACATGACCTCCAGCCTGGGCAAATACAAGGCAGTGGCAAAGATGGTCGTATTACTAAAGAAGATGTTCTCGCTTATATAGAATCGAGTAGAGAAAAAACATCCCAATCTAAAGAAAGTGGAAAAGAGCAAACACAAAAAGCACCTATGGGCTTACGTGAAGAGCGTCGGGTTCCAATGACACGCTTGAGAGCTAAAATCGCGGAACGTTTATTGGAAGCTCAGCATAATGCAGCGATGTTGACGACTTTTAATGAAGTCAACTTGAAAGCAGTGATGGACATGCGTACTCAATATAAAGACAGTTTTGAAAAAAAACACGGAGTCAAACTTGGGTTTATGTCCTTTTTCACCAAAGCTGTTGTCGAGTCATTAAAGCGTTTTCCTGCAGTGAATGCCTCTATAGATGGTCAGGATGTGGTTTATCATGGCTTTTATGATATTGGTATCGCCGTCTCTACTGAGAGAGGATTGGTCGTACCTGTGATTCGTGATGCAGATCAGATGAGTATGGCTGAAATTGAATTGGCAATTAATGATGCTGCAAAAAAGGCTAGAGAAGGTAAGTTAGCCATGGAAGACATGCAGGGAGGTACCTTTACTATCACGAATGGTGGGGTATTCGGTTCTTTATTAGCTACTCCGATCATTAATCCACCCCAAACTGGAATTTTGGGAATGCACAAAATTGAAGATAGACCTGTAGTGGAAAAAGGACAAATCGTGATTCGTCCTATGATGTATGTGGCTTTATCTTATGATCATCGATTGATTGATGGTAAAGATTCAGTACAGTTTTTGGTAAGTGTGAAAGAGTTATTGGAAGATCCTGCTCGTCTTTTGCTTAATGTTTAATGAAATGTAACAGCGAAATTCGCTTTGGCACATAAATGTAACTGGGTGAAGGCGCAGCTGGAGCCCAGGGGTTTTTAAATTTATCAATTGTACATCCTGAGTTTGGTCTTTCTTCACCCGGGATATGATGCATAAATTAACACTTATGAGTATTGACGAATTTTGCTTTTTTAGAAAGGTAATTGCAATGAATTTACATGAATACCAGGCCAAACAATTATTTGCTAGCTACAACTTACCAGTACCAAACGGTGAAGTCGCTTACAGTGTTGAAGATGCAATGCAAGTTGCGTCACAGCTATCTACTGCGCGTTGGGTTGTTAAAGCCCAAGTACACGCTGGCGGTAGAGGAAAAGCTGGTGGTGTGAAATTGGTATCGAATAAAGATGAGTTAGCTGCAGCAGTCAAATCATTATTAGGTACACGTTTAGTTACATATCAAACCGATGCTCATGGACAACCAGTTAATGCTGTTTTAATTGAGGAAACATGTGATATTGGTAGAGAATTATATCTAGGAGCGGTTGTTGATCGCGCTACACGCCGTATCGTATTTATGGCTTCTACAGAGGGTGGTGTAGAAATCGAAAAAGTGGCTGAAGAAACGCCCGAAAAAATTTTTAAAGTAATTGTAGATCCTTTAGTTGGTGTGATGCCATTTCAATGCCGTGACGTAGGATTTAAATTAGGCCTCAAAGAGGATCAAATTAAGCAATTTACTCATTTGATGATGGGCTTAGGCAAAATGTTTGTTGATTGTGATCTGAGCTTATTAGAAATCAATCCACTAGTTGTAACAAAACAAGAACAATTAATTTGTTTGGATGGAAAAATTAATATCGATGGCAACGCATTATACCGTCAACCCAAATTAAAAAGCATGCGTGATACAACTCAAGAAGATGAGCGCGAAAATCGTGCCAGCGACTGGGAGTTAAATTATATTCCTCTAGATGGCACTATTGGCTGTATGGTAAACGGTGCTGGATTGGCAATGGCGACCATGGACGTGATTAAGCTTCATGGTGGTGAACCGGCTAACTTTCTTGATGTTGGTGGTGGCGCGACTAAGGAACGAGTCAGTGAGGCACTGAAAATTATTGTCTCCGATGACAACGTCAAAGGTATTTTGGTAAATATTTTTGGTGGTATCGTTCGTTGTGACCTCATTGCTGATGGTATTCTTGCTGCAGTGAAAGAAGTAGATGTAAAAATTCCTGTGGTGGTACGTCTTGAAGGTAATAATGCACAACTAGGTGCTGATATTTTAAATAAAAGTGATTTGAATGTGATTGCTGCAACCAGTTTAACTGATGCTGCGAAAAAGATTGTGGCAGCTGTTGCTTAATTACTAAATTTCGAGGTTAACAATGAGTGTATTGGTTAATAAAAATACTAAGGTATTGTGTCAGGGGTTTACTGGAAAGCAAGGAACTTATCATTCAGAACAAGCGATTGCTTATGGCACACGTATGGTTGGTGGCGTGACACCCGGTAAAGGTGGACAGAAACATTTAGGCTTGCCGGTATTTAATACCATGCGTGAAGCCGTTGAAGAAACCAAAGCGGATGCGAGCGTGATTTACGTCCCCGCACCATTTTGCAAAGATTCTATTTTAGAAGCTGCAGATGCAGGCATTCAATTAATTGTTTGTATCACAGAGGGTGTGCCCGTATTGGATATGCTACAGGTAAAGGTCTATTTAGAGAATAATACTCAAGCCCGTTTGATCGGACCCAATTGTCCTGGAATCATTACCCCAGGCGAATGCAAAATTGGGATTATGCCAGGTTCAATTCACCTACCTGGTAAAGTAGGTATTGTTTCGCGTTCTGGAACTTTAACTTATGAAGCAGTAAAACAAACCACAGATAAAGGGTTTGGTCAAAGTACGTGTATTGGCATAGGTGGTGATCCAATTCCTGGAACCAGTTTTATTGATGCTTTAGCTCTATTTGAACAAGATCCTCAAACAGAAGCGATTATCATGGTGGGTGAAATCGGAGGTTCTGCAGAAGAAGAGGCAGCCGAATACATTAAATCACATGTTAGCAAACCTGTGGTTTCCTATATTGCGGGCGTTACCGCACCTGCCGGAAAACGTATGGGGCATGCTGGTGCAATTATTTCTGGTGGCAAAGGGACTGCAGCTGAAAAATATGCAGCTTTAGAAGCTGCCGGGGTGAGAACAGTACGTTCGCCTGCTGATTTAGGTGATGCAGTTGCCGAAGTTACAGGCTGGTAATCTATCAGGGTGTAATTCTGGGTTAAACAAGGCTACTATTGATTTCATGATTTTGTGCCTTGATGATTTTTGTCAATCCCGCGAAGGCGTAAATCTATTCTTGCACAGGCACATGTCTTGTTAGAAATGGGTTTATGCCTCTGCGAGAACAACATGTTCATGGTCAATATAAGTGAGCAACGCCATAACCCAGAACAATTGAATATTAACTCTGGGTTATGTACCCAATTTTCTTATGGTACTTCATGACAAATTTTCGAAGCATTGCAGATATAAGACGAGAATATGGTGATCTCAATTTAAGTGAACAATCACTTCCCGAAGATCCAATTGTTCAATTTAAGCTTTGGTTTGAAGATGTTTTAAAAAATGAAAAGAATGATCCTACTGCTATGGTTCTCTCCACCGTAGATGATCAAGGTTTCCCAGATTCTCGAGTTGTTCTGTTAAAAGGTTTGGAAGGGGGGAATTTTGTTTTTTTTACGAATTATCAAAGTAAAAAATCAAAGCAAATTCAAAACAATCCATATGTAGCACTTAATTTTTACTGGCCAGAAATGGCAAGACAAGTGCGTATTCGAGGTCAAATAACATCGATTGATAAAGAACAATCAGATCTATATTTTTCTACAAGACCGATCAAAAGCCAATTCAGTGCTATTGTTTCTCCGCAAAGCCATGAAATTGAAGGAAGAGAAGCATTGGAAAAAGCCCTGAATGATTTAATTCAAAAACATGGACAAGAACCCGTGTTACGTCCTACATTTTGGGGCGGCTACATGGTTATTCCTAATGAAATTGAGTTTTGGCAAGGACGGGATAACCGTTTGCACGATAGAATTCACTATTATCTAAAAAATGGGCAATGGACGTTTCATCGCCTAGCACCATAGTAATAACATGTATTGGCGGCAAAATTTGCCGGCAAGAAATTAAGTTCTGCCATAAATGTACATTTCATCCCTCTTTTTGTTCTTACTCTATTTTTTCTGTTTCTTAAAGATACAGAAAAAAACTTGGCCTGATAATTGCTTTATATAATATAGAATTATAAAAACTCTCATTGATGTTGTTGTTATTTTTTTTCAGGTTAAAGAAAAATTTGTCAAGATTTAGTAAATGTTTTTATTTGGTAAATAAGCGTTTATAGAAAGTCGTAAAATTGTTTTAAGTGTAGAAATTATTAACAGTATTAAAGGTAAATACTGTACGAATAAATAGAGGGTATAATCATGAACGACATAACAGCCTTACTACCACATATTAAATTACGTTTTAACATTGAACATCCAAGCTATGAAGACAGTTATGCATTTGGATATGAATGTGCACTGGCAGAAGTAGCGGAACAAGATAATCCATTTCGTGAAGGAACCCAACAAGCAGAACACTGGTTAGAAGGATGGTGGGATGCAATTGAGGGCGAAGAACCTTTATTTGAATTGAATGCTTTAGAAAAAGAGGAATTGACCACGGGTGAAGGGGTCGCTGCAAATGATCAAGAGTATGGTCATAAGCATGGCTTTTTGTCCCTGGTAATCGAAATTAGCGGTGCTATAGCAGCTTCTGCAATTGTTGGATACCAATTGTTTGAGTTGGTAGCATAGATTTTATACGTAAAAGTTATAAAGTGGTTGTAATTTTATTACTTTGTCGTACTAGTTTGCGTCCATTGGGATACGTAATCCCTTAGTGAGGGAGCTCCAGCAGAGATATGAACATTATAACAAAGTTATCATGTTAAAATCAGGAGATCCTTCGTCGTAAACTCCTCAGGATGACGTGATTACGAACGACATGTCGTAATATGCGTCAACCTCATTTGATATATTCTAATCTTTGAACAGCTTGAGTATCATAGACCGCATTCGCGCGGTTTCGGACGGATTAAATTCTTTATAAATTTCACTACCTATGTTGAGGCATATAGTCACATTATCACCAAGCCCCTTAAGTAAGTCGACACCAGATAATTTAAGGAGTTTTATGTCCTTCACAATATCACTAGCCCAAGCATCAAGATAGCTCATTTCAGTAAATACTGGAAGGAAGATATGCTCTCCCTCTTGTAAAAATAACACCACAGGTTGGTCATCATTAGAACTTTGTTCTACAGGGATAATGAAGTTGGCTTTAATAAATTCAAGATAAGCTTTATTCGCTTCTTTGGAATTACCAGCTGCTTCAAGAGCTTCTTTAATTGCAAGGTTAAGAGCGTTCATTTTTTGCCTTAGTTGTAATTTTGGACGATACCCCGGCATTTTGGTGTAAAAACAGCCGAAAATAGTATACATATAGCGATACTAGGTATATGTTATGCCATATATATCAAGTACGACAATTATAACCATTTTCTGTACCTATGAAAATGAAACCAAACTATGTGTTGAAATAAATGACAACAGCAGTATAATGTAGGTTTTGTTTGACAGATTTATTGCTCATTTTTTGGATAAATATTGTTAGTTTTTTTCATTTTTATACTGCTAACGATATAAAAGTGAGTTGTTAAATGAAATGCTGGCAATCTTTATCTTGGGGTTATTTTTTGATGTGTGTGTTGTAACCCTACAAAGCCGACTAGGATCTTATTAGCGTAGAGAGTTTATGAACAAAATACATGAGTCAAGAGTAGAAGTTTATACCAGTAAAAATTATATGGGATTTGCTTGGTTAGTATGGGGGTTGGCTGCTGCATTCTATTTTTCTGATTATATGGCTCGTGTTGCTCCTGGAGTAATGCATCGATACTTACAAATTGATTTTGGAATAAACGAAGCAGGTTTTGGTATTTTGACTGCCTCATTTTATATCCCTTATATCCTTATGCAAATCCCTGTCGGACTCACAGTAGACCGCTTAAGTATACGTTGGCTACTCACAGTGATGTCGTTAGTTACGGCTTTTGGCTGTTGTGTTTTTGGTCTTGCGGATAGCCTATTTATGGGCTCAATAGGTAGGATGCTTATAGGTTTTAGCGCGGCTTTTGCTTTCGTTTGCTCACTTCGATTGGCTACATCTTGGTTTCCCCCTACAATGCTGGGTTTGCTTGCAGGTTTAACACAGGCTTTAGGAATGCTAGGTGCTGCTGCTGGAGAAGCTCCAGTTTCATTTTTAGTCACTAATGTGGGATGGCGCCACAGTATGTTGATTATTGCATTTCTGTTCATTGCACTTGCAGCCCTATTGTACCAATTCGTACAAGATAAACCTGGTGAGCATCGTAGTGAGATCCGCTCTGCAAATCAGCTCAGTATTCTTCAGAGTTTAAAAGTCATATTATCATGCAGACAAACCTGGCTTAATGCGTTATATGCTGGATTTTTATTTGGACCAACTGCTGTTATTGGCGAGGCAATTGGTCCTGCATATCTGCAATTCGGCAGGGGGTTAGGTGCTCATGCGGCCGCTTTTGCTACTGGATTAATTTTTATCGGTTGGGGTATTAGTGGTCCTTTATCCGGTTGGCTTTCAGACAAGATGGGACGTCGTAAACCTTTAATGATTATTTCTGCATTATTTGGTGTCGTTTTCACATCCTTGTATGTATTTAGTCCTACTTTAAGTCAAAACTCAGCTTATTTATTGTTCTTCCTTTTTGGTCTAACCAATACCGGTGTTGCTATTGCTTATGCCGTTTCAACTGAAATCCATGATAGAAATGTGATAGGAACTTCTATTGCGTTTACTAACATGGTATCGATTTTTGTAGGGGCGTTATTGCAGCCCTTAGTCGGACGATTGGTTGACATGGTATCTGGTGCTCGTGCTTATAATGTCGAAACGTTATTACTTCCTGATTTCCAAGCAGGTTTGAAGTTGCTACCACTTTGTTCCATTATCGCACTTGTGTTGGCATTTACTGTTAAAGAAACATACTGTAAACCCCAAAAGCACGCCTAAGTGCTTGAAATTGTGTTGATTGATAAGAAAATAGTTACAACTGTTTTTTTATATGCTTATCGCACTCTGATGTTATTTGCTGTTATACTTTCAGCTGCAGTTTTGTATGCGAATTAATAACATGGAGACGAGAATGAAAAAATTTACAGGATTAGTAATTATCCTGGCCGTTCTAATTCTAGGCGGATATTATGGTATGGGCGTTCTTACTGAACGAACAATCAGAAAGAATATAGAAGTAATTGACCAGTCTAATGGGCTTTATGCTGAAATCCAACAATACAATAAAGGATTATTTAACTCTGAAGCTCAAATTAAGTGGCGCCTGCATATTCCCGAGCGTGTAGTACAAGATGAAAATGGACAGACTAAAACTCTTCCTGCTCAAGACTATAACATGGAGATGCCACTAACAATCCATCATGGCCCTTTTATTTATGCAAACAAACAATTACGTTTTGGATTGGGTTATGGTGAGGCAGTTTTTCCATTCCCTGCAGAATACAATCAACAATTTGAAGCTCAATTTACTGCAAACTCCGTAAAACCACAGTTAGATTTAAGTATTTTTGTTAATTACCTTAATGAAAGTACTGTGGAATTCAGCGTTCCTAATTTTAAATTAATTGCAAAAGATGGTTCTGGCGACCTTGAATGGTTAGGAATGAATTCAAAAACCACAATGTCTTCTGGGATGGGTAAAGTTGCTGGTAAAATCGTTCTGGATGGTTTAAAAGCTACTAAAGAGGGTACTCGAATTACTTTAAACAAGGTATCCAGTGATTATGATTTGCATGAAACACCTGCCGGATTGTATCTGGGCGATGCAAATTTCTCCCTACCTTCTTTTGATGTTTTTGTAAAAGATCAAAAACTGTTTTCGTTGAATGACCTTATAATTAAGTCAGATAGCGATATTGAACAACATCTTTTCAATACTCATTTTAACCTTGCTTTAAAATCAGTATTAGCGAATGGACAAAATTATGGTCCAGGGGAGTTGGATGTTGCTTTAAGAAATCTTGACGCGGATGTACTGGCTAAAATTAACCAACAAACAACAGCCATGCAAAATGGGAATGACACCCAACGGCAACAAGCAATGCTTGCTCTTCTCCCTGAACTACCCAAATTATTTAACAAGGGTGCAGAGTTTGAGATTTCTAAACTTAGCCTCAAGATTCCTCAAGGACAGGTTGAAGGGAATCTTTATGTAACATTGCCTAAAGGTGAAAATGCTAATCCATTTGAAATGATGCAAAAAATTCAAGGAAAGGCGAAGTTACAAGTTCCGGCAGAAGCTGTAAAAGCGGTTATGAAGCAATCAGTGATACAACAAATTTCCAATAAACCTGACTTGCAACAAACCTTAACTCAGCAGCTCCAAGCAAGCCAAGCTGCAGACCAAACAAATCAACCTGCTTTAACGCCTGAGCAATTGGCAGAAATGCAAACAAATAAACAACTAAGCGCATTACAACAAAATGGGCTAATTACAGTCCAAGGTACGGATTATGTAATAGAAGTGAGTTTAGACCAAGGTAAATTCACAATTAATGGAAAACCTTATGACCCTTCAATGATGAAATTCTAGGATGCAACTGGAGTAATTTTGTAAGGAGTAGATCGTAAAAAGCAGCCTACTCCCTATAAGAACTTTTTGAACTGATATTCAACATTATATATTGATTTTTAATACAGTTTTTTCTGTTCTACCCTTGTCTCAATGGGCTTGTTTCGGTAATATACTGTTTTTAAAAGGAGGAGCTAATAATAATGACAACAATCAGTAATGAAGTAGTGGATAACACCGCTTCACTGGCCGAAAGCGTAACTCTTTCAGTGCAAAAATATTTTTCAGAGCTTAAGGGAACTGATCCTGTTGACTTATACCAATTTGTACTTGAAGAGATTGAAACACCATTATTTCGTGCAGTAATGGAACATTGTAAATACAATCAGTCTCGAGCAGCAATTATGCTGGGGATTAGTCGTGGAACTTTAAGAACCAAATTACGTCGATATTTCGATGATAAATATGTTGGTACTCGCGACTAATAAAATTTATAGTAAAAAAAGGGAGCTTTTAGCTCCTTTTTTTTAGGTTCAGTTTTTGGCTAGAGAATCCAGTCTGTAATATAAATAGTTGTAAGGGTGTGGGGGATAAACTAAAAGATAGTGGACACTTATGATTAGTGTAGCCTGGATGAACCGAAGTGGAGAGCCCCGGGCTTCTATCAAAGATTTCCCGGTTGTTGTGGCTTTCATCCAGATTTTAAATTTATTCTGCGAACATGGAACTTACAGACTCTTCTATATTAACTCGTTTAATAGCCTGAGCCAACATATCAGATAAACTTACAACGCGAATTTTCTCACATTTACGTGCTTCATCAGACAAAGGAATAGTATCTGTTACTACAATTTCATCTAGTCCCGAGTTTTTAATGTTATTGATTGCAGGGCCAGATAAAACAGGGTGAGTAATATAAGCCCTAACACTGTGAGCGCCACTTTTCTTAAGTTCGTGTGCTGCAGAGCAAAGAGTTCCTGCGGTATCAACAATGTCATCAACGATAATGCAGTTTTTATTCTTTGGCTCACCAATAATGTGCATTACCTCGGATTTATTAGGACCACTACGGCGTTTATCGATGATGCATAACTCTGCATGGTCAAGACGTTTTGCGACAGCACGTGCTCTAACAACACCCCCGACATCAGGAGAGACAACCATCATATTTTTCAGATTTTGCTCTTTAATATCATCGAGAAGTATCGGAGTTGCATAAACGTTGTCGACCGGCATATAGAAAAACCCCTGGATCTGATCTGCATGTAGATCTACAGTAAGCACTCTACAAATACCTACTGATGCCATCATATCAGCAACAACTTTGGCTGTAATTGGCACACGTGCAGAGCGAACTCGACGATCCTGACGTGCATAACCAAAATAAGGAACTACGGCCGTGATACGAGATGCAGAGGACCTTCTTAGCGCATCAGCCATTGTCAGGAGTTCCATCAGATTATTATTTGCTGGAGCACAAGTTGATTGGATTATAAAAACATCTCTTCCTCGGACATTTTCAAGAATCTCGATCATCGTTTCCCCATCGCTAAACGTACCAACAGTCGCTTTGCCAATAGGTATTTGTAAATGAGAAGAAATTTGTTGAGCTAATTCCGGATTTGCATTTCCGGCAAAAATCATCATTGTGGACATGTGTAAAAAGCCTTTAGATCTAGGTTAATCATTTAACTTAAACACATAGCAGAAGACAGCCAAAAAGATATTATTATTATTTGAGCATTACAAGACGCATCCTTCCAGGTTATCTTCTGCTGTCTGTTTACTTGAATCAACAAGAATGTGGCAGGGGTGCTAGGATTCGAACCTAGGTATGCAGGGATCAAAACCCTGTGCCTTACCGCTTGGCGACACCCCTAAAATTTGCAGATTCTTACAATCATCCGTTATAAAATTGCGCTCATCCCTGCAAATGTGATGCGTATTTTGCAGTGGTTTTCGGAACATGTCAACTTTGAATGCAATAATTTTTTGTATTTTTAACGAGAAGTAGGAGTTGACATTGAGGCAAGAATGTCATATGTAGTTGAGCAAGTAAAGCAGAAACGAAATTTAGCAAGAAACTCCTAAACTTCGCTTCGTCCAAATTCAAGCTCAAACGCTGTATTTAAACAGTCCAGTTTTGAATCACTACTTTGACCATTACTCCATTTCCTTCAAGACGGATCATACTTGGCAGATCAATCCCTTTTACCGAAGTATATTTGGTGAAATTGATTGTATAGCCATTTTGCTTTAACTGTACCAGGTGATTGTAATCATCGCGATGTTCTGCTTGAACAGGGCCTGGAGCAGGAAGTCCTCTCACCCAATAATAAAGATTATTTACCGGGAGTCTGATTCCAGTTTGTTCTACTAATAGTTCATCAGCATTGTGTGACGTGACTTTTTTAGGCCCATCCTGGAATGTAACTATATCACCTTTTTTGTCGATAAGGACTGTTCCACCACCTAAAGGACCCATTAGTCGAATTTGATAAGCACCTGGGCCGCTTTGTTTCCAATTCATAGTAGCCGACCAACCTTTATTTTTATTTTTTGCAGCCATTGCACCACGAATTTCCCAGGAAGAAACAGTTTCTGTTTTTGCTTTACGTTGTTCTACTGGCATAACCTTGTTTTCAGGCAATTCTGCAGCAGGTCGGGGAGGGGCACAGGCGGTTAGCAAGAAAAAGGGAATTATTATAAAATGTTTCATACTTTTCATTTATCACCTCAAGTCCATTTTTGTAGTTTTTCAACTAACAATACGCTAGACTGTTCGCATATGCAATCAGGTTAATTAATATGAAATTAAAAGCAATTTATCCCGGAACGTTTGATCCGGTTACCAATGGGCATGTTGATATTATCCGTCGTGCGGCTAAAATTTTTCCTGACACGATTGTCGCTGTGGCAAGCAATAAGGCGAAACGTCCCTTTTTGCCGTTAGAAACAAGGATTCAACTTGTAGAAGAGTCAGTTGCTGATTTATCAGGGGTTCGTGTACTCGGATTTGATAATCTGTTAATCGATTTTGTATTAGAACAGAATGCGGGAATTATTTTACGTGGTTTGCGCGCAGTGTCTGATTTTGAATATGAATTTCAATTGGCGGGAATGAATCGAAAATTATCCAAGCAAATTGAAACACTATTTTTAACCCCATCAGAAAATTTTATGTATATTTCTTCTACTCTTGTGCGTGAAATTGCGAATTTAAATGGAGATATTTCTCAGTTTGTTCCTTCTTGTGTCGTACGGGAACTCCAAAAGAGACAGGATGAGCATGGAACATCGAGCATTATTTAAAGTACTTTTTCTAATTACAATCAGTGTTAATTTATTGTTTTATCCCACCATAACTAGTTTTGCCAAATCAAATGACATTCTTCCGCCGGGTTATGCTATAGCCAGCGCAAATCCATTGGCAACTAATGCAGGACTTGAAATTTTAGCAAGTGGTGGAAACGCTTTTGATGCAGCCGTTGCCGTATCAGCAGTATTAGCAGTAGTTGAACCATATCACTCCGGGCTAGGTGGCGGTGGATTTTGGCTTCTACATCAAGAAAATCAACATAAGAACATTTTTATCGATGGGCGGGAGACTGCACCGTTGGCTGCGAAAAAAGACATGTATTTGGCACCAGATGGGAGCGTGATACCAGGATTATCCTTAAATGGAGGTTTAGCTGCAGCAATTCCAGGAGAGCCTGCAGCATTGGTATATATTGCCAAAAATTACGGGCGATTACCCTTGGCAAAAACATTGGCTCCTGCCATTAAGATAGCACAAGAAGGATTTTTGGTTGATAAACAATTAAGTTCATTTTTAAAGAATGCAGATCGATTGGAACAAATCAAAAAATATCCAGCTACTGCTAAAATTTTCTTGAACAATGGGCGCCCATACCTCATTGGAGAGCGTTTAATTCAAACTGATTTGGCGAACACCTTAAAGCTCATTGCGGAAAAAGGAGAGCAAGGATTTTATTCCGGAGAGGTTGCTGAACGTTTGGTTAAAGGTGTGAATGCTGCAGGAGGTATTTGGACACTCGAGGATTTGGCTAAATATCGCATCAAAGTCAGAGAACCCTTGATTGGGGCATATCATAATATGCTAATTATTACTGCTCCTCCACCTTCAGCAGGGGGCATCGCCTTATTGACTATGCTGAATATTTTATCTCACTATTCCCTATCATCATTCTCAACAGTTCAATGGGTACATTACCTGGTAGAGTCCATGCGACTGGCATATTGGCAGCGTGAACGGTTTTTAGGCGATCCTGATTTTGTGACTATTCCTGTTGAAAAGTTACTTTCTGCAGAAAATGGCAAACAGTTAAGTACATTAATTCCTCCACATAAAGCAATTGCCAGTTCTATTTTGCAAGGGCAAACGAAAAATAATCAAGAGAAAAAGAATCGCATTACGAACACAACTCATTTCTCAATTATTGATGCCGAGGGGAATCGTGTTTCTGCAACCCTATCCATAAATTTTATTTTTGGTTCCAGTGTTGTGGCTGAAGGAACAGGTGTGTTGCTGAATGATGAAATGGATGATTTTTCGAGTAAAGTTGGCCAAGAGAATATTTTTGGCATTGTTGGCGCAGATCAAAATGCGATCGCTCCTGGTAAAAGGCCATTATCCAGCATGACGCCTACTTTTCTTGAATTACCAGGGCGCGTAGCAATTTTGGGAACCCCTGGTGGTAGTCGTATTCCTACTATGGTGTTAATTGCATCATTGGTGTTTCATGACGCGTATGGGGCAATTAGTATGGTATCGGCTATGCGTTTTCATCATCAGTATTTACCTGATGTGATACAGATTGAGCCTGATGCTTTGCCCCCATCAATACAAGAAGCATTAAAAGCCATGGGGTATAATCTAATGCAGTTAGGACAAAATTATGGTGATATGCAAGCAATTACCTGGGATAAACAAACCAATATTTTAACTGCGGCATCTGATCCGAGAGCTATAGGATTGGCAGCTTCCATAGTCAATACACCAAGTGGATATGGTGTTAGGTTCTAGTTGTTTCGTAATGTAGATACTGTCTTTAAAAGCAAGTTTATAATGAACATTTAACTTGCTTTTAAAGACAGTATTTACAACTATATTAGTGAGGAGGATTTTCTCCAACCAGCTCTTTGATTACCTCAAAAGTTTGATGAATGAGCTCATCTTTGTTTTCAAGAGTAAATTGTGATGCATCAATCGGCTTGCCTATGTGTATTTCGGCTTTTTGTTTGAGATGAAAATTAAAAGTGCGAGCCGGTAAAATATTATTAGCACCACGTATACCTATAGGAATAATGGTTGCCTTCGACTGAATCGCAGTGATAAAGCCTCCCTTTTTAAATGAGCCGAGTTTTCCATCTTTGGAACGAGTACCTTCGGGAGCAATCCACATGACAATCCCACTTTCCATTAATTTCTTGGCAAATGCCAGGTCTTTAACGGCTTGATATCTATTTTTTCGGTCAATAAAAGGAAATTCTGCCGCTTTCATTGCTTGCCCCATTAAAGGGATCCTTGAGAGTTCCTTTTTTGAGAGCATGCGAATGGAGTTATTTGGGAATGCTTTAAATGCAAGAGGAATATCGTACGCACTGGAATGATTGCACATAATAATCGTGGCATTTCCTGCTAGGGGTTGAGTATTAAAAGGGTTTATCACTTTATACTCAACTTGCACCGCATTCAGCAATTGATCAATCCAATGATGTAATGCTTTATCCGTCCACGGACGGTTTATGGTTCTAGAAAAATATTTAAAGAGACAGCGTAAGCTGGTTACTCCTGTATAAAATATGATCTTGCAGAGAATCAATGCCGTTCGGAGTTGATTTATTTTCATTAGCGCCAGGGTTAAGTAAATTAGCGGTAATATAGCGCAAGTTGATTCGATTGCCCAGATAGTTTTTTAGGTAAGAATGCAATCTTTGTCACAACTATCTGGGGTATAATGCAATTTTAGAAAAACCTATTGCCCTACCAATGGAATTGAAAAGGGAGTCGTTCGGGGGAACCATATGAATATCAAAACCGGAGGACATGATTTTGTCTTCCCCCCAACGTTCGAGCATGTAATTGTTGTATTGAAGTTGATGTAAATGACCAATTTCACTTAGTTTTTCTCTTGCCTCATATCTTCGTTCATCTTGAATGATTTCTAGATAACGCAGATTGTAATAAATATTCTCAGGCATTAGTTCCTTCGCTTTTTTGAAGTAGGGCATAGACTCTTGTTTTTTCTCCTCAAAATAAACCAGGGCATCAGCCAATAAATAATACATTTTCGCAAGCGTTTGACGCATTTCGTTTGTTTTGGATTCATTAAAGGCAATAAAAGCCCGAAGCTCCTTTTTCAACTCTTCTATTTCGCCGATGTGTTCTTTAATAAAATCAATTCGGGTATTTAAATGATCGTTGTAATCAATGGGGACAGCAAGTCGTGCAATCAAACAATCAATTTTTCGTAGTAACAATTTATTATAAACTTGTGTTAGCGCACTATTGCTATTGAGGAATAAGTACTTACTAAGATAAAGTTGTGCTTTATTCAATTGAGTGCGATCGGAATCCTTCGCAGAGTGTATTAATTCATCAACTGCTAATAGTGTAGATGCATAATTTACAGTTGCTTCCATGACAAGAGAATCGTGAGGCTCGATACCCACTATTTTTTTAGCCCGGGTTACTTGCTCTTCGGCTATTTGCACTGCTGCTTCCGGATTTTGACTCAATAACAGTCGCTTTATTCGTGATTCATTTGCATTAAATTGAGTAAAATAATATTCTCGTAAACGTTCAAGCCCATATTTATTAAATTTGAAGCCAGGATTATCTGTATATAAAGCATCAGCGTCATGAAAGCGGTTGCTTTCCATGGCACGGTCAAATTGATACAGAGTCCATTCTTCTTTCAGTATGATGTCTTGAGTGGAGTCGTCTTCCTCCATTATTTGGGGTTGGAGTCTGACTGCTTGAGCTAAATACTTAATGGTTTGATTGCCAGTGAGTAATTTGGTTATCGCCCATTTGTTGTGCTCCCTTTTAGCATCCTCTAAATAAGCTTTTGCTACTTGGGCTCGTAATTTGGAATAGGGTGTTAAATAGACAGCTTGCTCCTCGTCGTCAAAATTAACTTTAATGTAATCAACAGCTTTTTCTTGATCGTTCATATTGGCCGATAAAAATAATGCAGCAATGAGTTCTATCGCAACTTTTAATGCTTGGGGATCCAATTTTTTCTGAGTTAAATAATAATCAATAAACGATTCTTTAAACTTACTTTTGACTTCCGGAAACCATTGTAATGCTTCATGGTATTGCTGTTGCTCAACCAAAAATTGCGCATAGGCCTCAGCAAAGGGACTGGAGTGAAAACAATATGTTTTGCTGACGGATTGTCTATAACAACGGATTTGGTTTATCGCATTTTTAATCGTTTGCTTATCTTGAGGATCAATTGAGGGAATTAAATAAGCCAAATGTTCTTGTATCAGAGTCTGACCAAAAGGGTAACTTTCACGAATGGATGCATTGAACTCTGGAAAGGCGTGTGAATGAGTGATGAAATAACCCATTAATAATCGCTGTAGTTCTCCAGAGGTTTCATTTGTTCTTGATAAGTTAGTTAATTTTATAAAGCGACTAGATATGGGGAATCCATCGGTGCTTTTATTTAACTCTTTAGATTTAAAGCCTTTGATATAGCCAGTATAGGCGACTTTAGCTAAAGTCATTTCAATGCGATTAGGGTGGCAATGATTTTCAAAGCCTAACCAACCTTTAAATGATTCAAAAATAGTACGAAACCAACTAACTTGAAACACATCGATTCCATCTGTATACAATCGTTGCCGCGGATATGATGTGATTTCTCGCCAAAAGGTTTGGTATTCCTCTTCATCAAAATCATAAATAACGAAATCGGGAAGGTGAATTGTTCCTTTTTTCTGGTATTGTCGAGCGATGTGTCTTGCTAATTTTAAACACAACATAAAAAACCTCAATAAAATTAAGCAATTGTATGGTAATTTAAAATCAAGTATTGGGCAATTGAGTTATAGAATGAACAGACTATAGCGTACTCTTACACGATCGGGATTTTGCCTTTATCGCTGCATTATTTGATGCAAATTAATTTTGACATTTAGGGCAAAAAAAAGAATTACGCCCAGCGATTATGAGTGATTCTATAGGGTGTTGGCAAAGCAAACAAGGTTGATTTTTCCGGCCATATACTTTGAGTGACATACTGAAATAACCCGGTTTTCCGTCAAAAGCATAGAAGTCTCGGAGAGTAGTTCCGCCGCATAGTATGGCCTGTTTGAGTACTTCTTTAATTTGTGTTGCAAGCGCATGGCACATTGATTCAGAGAGCATTTTAGCTGGGGTGGTTGGATGGATATTTGCTAAAAAAAGGCTTTCTGTAGCATAGATATTTCCAACACCGACTACAATTTCATTATCCATAATCAATGATTTGATGGGTTTATTTTTATTTTTCGCTCTTTGAAGTAAGTAATGACTATTAAATTCATCAGAAAGCGGCTCTGGGCCTAAATGAGCAAGCAGTTGATGTTGATAGGGGTTTTCATCGATATAAAGAAATAAACCAAAACGCCTGGGGTCACAGAAGCGAAGCATAAGGCCATTTGTCAACATCAATAGGATGTGATCATGTTTTTCTGGTTCACTCTTAGCTGGGACAATACGTAAATGTCCTGACATTCCCAGATGAATTAAAAGATATCCTTTTGAGAGATGAATCAAAATGTATTTTGCTCTACGGGAAACGGTGACTATTTTTTTGCCAGCACATAATTGATCCAAATTCTCCGGAACAGGGATGCGGAGTTTAGGATTACGCACAGTAATCCCTGTGATTGTTTGTCCTTCCAGATGGGATTTAATTCCTTCTTTTGTTGTTTCAACCTCAGGTAATTCGGGCATTATTTTTTATCGTCATGTTCAATGATTCTGCCCTGACTTTTCGTAGTTACTTCTGTTTTATCCGGGCTGCTTGGGAATAGATATTGTTTTATTGTTGTGATAATCCAGAGAATACCTCCTATGATAAGACCCCAAATTAAAACGTAGGAAAACATAAATAGCAGTCCAAAGAACAGTGCAATAGCAACTCCTGCTATTAAGAAAGGCACTAAATTCTCAAAGATTTTTCCCAGGGAAAATTTATCGTTCATAACATAATTCCTATGTAATTATCTATTAATTATCGGCTACATAATTAAATGTTGCAACGTAAAGAGTAAAATTGTGTTATCCTTAAGATGATATAAGGATTTTCTGGAATCCTTACAATATGGGTACCTAACTAAAGGATGAGTTTTTTCTTAATTTGCATTTTTGCATTTTTGCATTTGAAGTGGAGCTATTATGGTTTTTGGTTATTTAAACCTGTCTTTTTGGGGATATGTGATTGCAACATTGATTATGACGCAGATTACTATCGCAGCAGTAACGCTATATCTTCATCGCAATCAAACGCATCGAGCGATGACGTTGCATCCTATTGTCAGTCATTTTTTCCGCTTTTGGTTGTGGTTGACGACTGGAATGGTTACTGCAGATTGGGTTGCTATTCATCGTAAACATCATGCATCATCAGATGCCGAGGGAGATCCTCATAGCCCTGTCGTTTTTGGCATCAAAAAAGTATTTTGGGAAGGGGCTGAACTTTATAAAGCAGCTCGTAAAGATAGAGAAATGGTTGCCAAGTATTCCCACGGGACCCCTACAGACTGGCTTGAGCGAAAAATTTATTCCCCCCATTCTGCCAAGGGAATTATTTTGATGTTGTTCATAGATTTATTCTTGTTTGGTGTTCCTGGAATTACTATTTGGGCAATTCAAATGATGTGGATCCCCTTTCATGCTGCTGGGGTCATTAATGGAATTGGTCACTATTGGGGATATAGAAATTTTGAATGCCCCGATGCTGCAAGAAATATTTTCCCCTGGGGTTTTTGGATAGGTGGAGAAGAGTTGCATAACAATCATCATACTTTTGCTTCTTCAGCCAAATTTTCAGTTAAATGGTGGGAGTTTGATATTGGTTGGATGTACATTCGCATTCTTTCTTTTTTAGGCCTTGCTAAGGTAAAAAAATTACCACCTAAACTGGCTATGGAACAAGGCAAGTTGCAAGTAGATTTGGATACTGTTAGAGCAGTGATTGCGAATCGCTTTCAAGTGATGTCTAATTATTACAAAAGTGTGATTCGTCCCATACTGAAACAAGAAAAGCATAGCGTTATTGAAAGCAAGGAAGAAAGGAAACTTTTTGCGCGTGCTGGAAGTTTATTGCGACGTGAAAATTGTCTCTTGAGTAATAAAGCAAAAGTTCGTTTATCTAATTTGCTAGAAGCTCGCGAACAGTTGCGTATAGTGTATGCCTATAAGCAGTCATTACAAAGTATTTGGTTAAAGACTGCCTCTTCCCAAAAAGAGCTAATCGACGCATTACAGCAATGGTGCCGACAAGCAGAAGAATCAGGTCTAGACGTATTGAGACAATTTGCCCAGCAGATTAAAGGGTATGTTCCTGTATATAGATAGATAATTTTTCTATAATTTCTCACTCTGTCGTATCATGAAGATGATAGGACAGAGTGAATTCGATGGTTTTATTTGTTTTTTAGTTATTATTGTCTATAGTAGTATTTTATTGTCGCAATTACAGGGAGTTGGTTATGATGAAAGGTGTAGCAATAGTTACTGGTGGTACTGGTGGTATAGGCACCGCCATTTGTCAACGTTTAGCTGCCGAATTTCAAGTTGTCGCGTGTTATTTCAAACATGGAAAACATGAAGAAGCGAAGCAATGGCAAGAAGAACAAAAAAAGCTCGGATATGATATTGATATCGTTTATGGTGATATCGCACAATTTGCAGATTGTGAAAAAATAATGGCCTTAGTCATGGAGCGCTATGGTCGTGTTGATGTTCTGGTTAATAATGCCGGAGTTACTCAAGATTGCAGTTTACGAAAAATGACTCCAGAACAATGGCAATGCGTGATTGACGCCAATTTAACCAGCGTATTTAATATGACCCGTAATGTCATCCCCTTAATGCTCGATAAGGGTTATGGTCGTGTTATTAGCATTTCTTCAATTAACGGACGAAAAGGTCAATTTGGCCAATGTAATTATGCTTCAACCAAGTCTGCATTATATGGATTCACTAAAAGTCTCGCCCTGGAAGTAGCAAATAAAGGCATCACTGTGAATACGGTTTCTCCTGGCTATATCGAAACGCCAATGCTATCTTCATTGAAAGAAGAAGTCCTCAAGTCAATCATCTCAAGTATACCTGTTGGTCGTTTGGGGTATCCAAAAGAAGTTGCTGATGCAGTTGCTTTTTTAGCCTCTCCGGATAGTGGATTTATTACCGGTGCGAACTTGGATATTAATGGCGGACAGTATATGTAACAGTTAGGCCCAGGGTTAACCTTGGGCTTGATAGTCAGTTTTTCATTAATTCTCACAACATCCTAACTCATAGAGAATCCTATGCAACATAATAATATTGTATTGATCACTGGTGGTACTGGCGATATCGGCACCGCAATCGCGAAGGAATTAAACTCTTCTTATAAACATATTTTTGCTCTTGATCTAATTTCTGACGAAGAAGGAAAAGCATGGGAACAAGAGCGATTAGATGAGGGATATAAGAATATCTATTTTCGACATATGGATGTTACCGATTATGATCAATGTGGAACTGTTATTTCTTCCATTATTGAAGAGTACGGTAATATCGATGCGCTAATTAATAATGCAGGCATCACTCGCGATGCAGTATTTACAAAAATGACCAAACAACAATGGGATGAAGTGTTAACTGTTAATCTTGATGGGATGTTTAATGTAACTCGTCATGTAGTTGAAAACATGAAAGACCATGAATCAGGACGAATCGTCAATGTTTCTTCGGTGAATGCCCAAAAAGGACAATTTTCGCAAGCAAATTATGCTGCATCGAAAGCGGGTGTTTATGGTTTCACTAAAAGTTTGGCACAAGAACTAATGAGTAAAAACATCACCGTGAACAGTCTTTCTCCAGGTTATGTAGATACTCGGTTAATGAAAGGGATTAGACCAGATATCCTGGACGGGATTATTGCGCAAATTCCTGCTAAACGTTTGGCACAAACTCAAGAAATCGCTTGGGCTGTAGAATTTTTAATTAGTGAGAAGAGTCGATATATTACCGGAGCTAATTTAAGCGTCAATGGTGGCCTCCACATGTATTAAAATGATAGTATCTTCCTTATTAAAGACCCTCTCCTGCTGACAGGAGAGGGTGTCGATTCATCGCCATTCAGTTAAGGAATCAATCTGTTGTCTTCGTCCTACGGCGTGTTCCCAGGATCTTAAGGCAGTTTTTTAACTGATAAGGTAATGAGGAATAGGGTGAGATTTTTAACAATTCAAAATCACCTAAATATCAAGAGAAAAACAATGACTCGATTAATAAAAAAATACAAAAATCGTCGGCTTTATGATACTGAAACCAGTCAGTATATAACCCTTGAAGAGTTACAGCGTTATGTTGTAGATGGAAAGCAATTTAAAGTAGAAGATTCCTTAACCGGAAATGACATAACCAACTCAATTTTGCTACAAATTATTGTCGAGATGGAGGCTGGTTCAACTCAATTTTTATCTTCAGATATTTTGCGACAAATCATCGCTTTGGCAAATCATCCAATGCATGCGTCTTTGAAACAGATGATGGAACAAATGTTTCAAGCTATGGAGAAACCTTTGCAAAATAACCCTTACCGCCAGGCAACTGAAACATGGAATCAGCAAATGCAAAAAATGATGCAACAATGGCAAAGCTTATTTAAAAGTTAAACCCGATATTTTCTAAAGGTAAGTTGCTTTTATCAATGAAAATAAGTGAGTTCAACGTGTTTTCTACTTATGCTGCATCGCAAAATTTTTTTCGCTAACTCATTGACATATTTATTATCTATGTACTAATATTAAATTGTGCAATGCAACATAGAGGAGCGTATCATGACTCAACAAAATTTCGAAAGATGGACTGAAATGGCGAAAAAACTTCAAGAGCCTTTTCAAGCCATGGCTGAATTGAATGTAAAAACATTACAAGGTATGCATTATCTCAAACCTGAAGAGATTGCGAGCATTAAAAAACCTGAAGAACTATTAGAAAAGCAAATTAATCTAGCTGTTGAAAATGGTCACAAGGCTTTAGATTACATGCAAAAATCTTTTCAAATTGTTGAGAAAGCAATGTTTGGATTCGTTCAAGAAGCTAAAAAAGCAACTGAAGTTAAACATTAATTAGTATCTATTTTAAAAAACAGTGCAAACAATCGAGTTTGTGCTGTTTTTAGATTTCCCCTGTCATATCCTCCATATACTGATCGAAGCCCTAAAAATCGAGGTCGCCTTCATGTTGTTCTCCTTCCTTATTATAATTGATTGTTTCTGTGTGAGATAGAAAAGGCTTTTTTAGTTCTCCACAAGAGGATACAATGCTTAAGATGAGAATGATTCTATGAATAAGATTACTAAAATGGGGGCATTGATTGAGTGATCATTTTTCGTTATTTAGCTAAAGAAGTGTTTGTCACTTTGATTTCGCTAACTTCCATATTGGTATTAATTTTTCTGAGCAATCAATTCATTCAATATCTCAATCGGGCAGCTTCCGGAAATATTCCGGGCGTCATTATTATGAAGTTAATGATGCTGGAATTGCCCACTTTACTAAGTTTACTGATTCCATTAGGTTTTTATATTGCCCTGTTGCTTGCTTTTGGGCGTTTATATGCTGAAAGTGAGATGACCGTATTACGTGCTTGTGGGTATGGGCCAAATCAATTATTAAAACATAGTTTTATCATGGCAACAGTAGTGGCGATTATTGTGACTATAGTAATGATTTGGGTCAGCCCTTTAATATATATCGAACGTGCTAAGCTATTACGTACTACGGGGATACAAACCTTGGTTCAAACAATCATGCCTGGACGTTTTCATGCCATTAATGGTGGTCAGGAAGTGTTTTATGTTCAATCTATGAGTCGTGATCATGCCAAGGCTGAACAGGTATTTCTGGCAAAACGAAGTGTTGTCAATAAGCAAATGCGTTGGGATATATTATGGGCGGATCAAGCCTTTGCTGAAACCGATGCAAAAACAGGTGAGGATTATATTATTCTGCAAAAGGGTAAAGAATATCAGGGGGTGCCAGGCCATGCTGATTATCAAGTTGCGGAATTTGGCCAATATAAAACACGATTACCACATCCTGTAATCCAGGCATCTGAAGATCTTCGTACAATGAGTACTGCAAGCTTATTACCCTACAATAATAAAAGTGCTGCTAAGGCAGCTGAGTTACAATGGCGTATATCCGTACCCATCATGGTTTTTACTTTGACTTTGATTGCTGTTCCCTTGTGCCGTATTAATCCTCGTTCTGGGAAGTATGCCAAGTTATTACCCGCAATCATTATTTATATTTTATATGCTAACTTTTTGTTTATTGGGCGTGATGCAATGATTTCTGGAAAAACACCACAATGGATGGGTTTATGGTGGGTTCATCTTATCATTGTTATCTTTGGACTATTACTAATCTGGCGTGATAGGGCGAAGCTGGCATGAGTATGAAAATATTAGACCGCTACATAGCGAAAACTGTTCTCGGCTCTATTGCTTTAGTCACGCTCATGCTAGTAGGTCTAGAGATTTTTATTTTATTTGTCGGCGAAATAAGTGATCTAGGTCGAGTTGATTACGGTATCGCTCAAGCAACGTTTTTTATTTTGTTACAAATGCCATATCAAGTCTATTTATTTTTCCCTATGGCAAGCCTTCTGGGCTCTTTGATTGGCCTTGGAATTTTGGCCAATAATAGTGAATTAGTAGTAATGCGGGCCTCAGGAATGTCTATAGGACAAATAACCTGGGCAGTTTTAAAAGCATCTTTAGTACTCATTGTAATCGTTACGGCACTGGGCGAAACCTTAGTCCCCTACTTATCTCATTATGGGAATGATTATAAATCGGCTGCAATCAGCGGTGGACAAACATTAAGAACCACAAAAGGTGGTTTTTGGATGCGTTATGGTAATGATTTTATTTCTGTGGGTGTGATACGATCTAATAATGTCCTAAACAACATTTATCAATTTCATTTTGATGTGCATCATCATTTAAAAATGTCTCGTTTTATTCGTGAAGCCAAATATACTCCAACCGGTTGGGTTGCCTATAATGTACAGCAAACGGATTTTAGCGCAGATAAAATCACAGCTCGGACTATTGCTTCTCTTCCTTGGGAGGTGCCTGTAAAACCCAAAATCTTGATGATCAGCAGTAGCGATCCGGATGAAATGACCTTGAAAGAATTGAATCGCTACATACGAGAACAAAAGCGTAATCATCAAAATGTGCATAATTATCAATTCGCTTTTTTACAACGAATTATTCAACCACTTACGACGATGGTGATGATGATTCTCTCCATCCCATTTATTTTTGGGCCTTTGCGTTCGAGCACGATGGGATCAAAATTATTAGTAGGTGCTGCAGTCGGATTTAGCTTTCATATTTTAAGTCGCTTTTTTGGCCCACTCAGTACAGTTTTTCAATTGCCACCTGAATTAGCTGCTTTGGGTCCTACTTTTATTTTTGCCCTTTTAGGCCTATATTTGATGAGAAGAGTTAGATAACGCTTCATCAAGGCATTTGATGACTTGTTCGATGTTTTGCTTATTACTTTAGTTTTGGCAAAACATTGCACATGCTGTAATAACACGTAGAGGAATTATACCACTTGCCCGGCTGCCCATCCCGATGACCAAGCCCATTGAAAATTATACCCTCCTAACCAACCGGTAACATCTAAGGCTTCCCCTATGAAATATAGTCCGGGGACATCTTGAGCTTCCATTGTTTTTGAAGAAATGGCATGGCAATCCACACCGCCAATGGTTACTTCGGCAGTGCGATACCCTTCGGTGCCATTAGGTTTTACTATCCAGGAGTTGAGTTGTTTTGCTATAGATTCCAAATCACGATTTGATAACTCGGCAAGTTTTTTTTCGGCAAGTTCTGGTGAAATAAAGAGTTCGATGACTCGTTTCGGTAAATGTAGGGACAAAATTGAGTTTAATTGTTTTTGTGGTTTTTCGAGACGTATATTTTTTAAGTACTCCAATACATTGATTTCCGGCAATAAATTAATACAAATACTTTCTCCTGCATGCCAATAGGACGATAATTGTAAAATTGCAGGGCCACTCAAACCGCGATGCGTGAATAATGTATTTTCACGGAATTCGATGCGTGCATTTTTTACTAAGCTATCAATACCAATCCCTGAAAGTAGAGCGACTCGTTCTTTCTCCAATACATCCAAAGTAAGAGGCACTAGTCCGGCACGAGTTGGCCATATTTTAATCCCAAACTGTTCTGCAACTTTATAGGCGAATGGGCTTGCTCCCATTGTAGGTATGGATAAACCACCACTGGCAATGACTAAAGACTTACAACGAAATATCCCTTTTGAAGTTTGTATTTTAAAGCCTTGTGATTTTTGAATGTGCTCTATGTTGGTATTGAGTTGAATAGTCGCTTCTGCAGCAGCACATTCCTTGAGCAGCATATCAACGATATCTTTTGACTTATTATCACAAAATAATTGTCCTAAGGATTTTTCATGGAACGGGATCTTATGTTTCTTCACAAGTTCGAGAAAGTCCCATTGAGTATAGCGAGTTAAAGCAGATTTAAAAAAATGGGGATTATGGGATTTGTACTTTTCAGGCTCAATATAATAATTAGTAAAATTACAACGGCCACCTCCTGACATTAAAATCTTTTTTCCTGCTTTATTCGCATGATCTAACACCAGAACTTTACGATGGCGTTTGCCTGCTTCAATGGCGCACATTAAACCTGCGGCGCCTGCACCTACAATAATGACATCAACTGCTTCCATTTCGGATCGACTTGAGTTAAACCTAAACATGTGCAAGGTTAACATGCGTCTAGTTGGGATTCAAAGATTTCTCATTGCGCGCAATGTGATTTTTTTATACAATCATTCAACTTATTAATTATTAATACATTTTATGTACATTCTAAAACATATTTTAGCGATTTTATTGGGTATTACCATATTGCCATTACGTATACTTGCATACAACATGTTGTATGCAACAATCGCATTGATTTTGGGCGTTGCAGCTGCAATAGGCTTGCCTATATATTTGGCTTTCGCATTTAAAAATAACGGCATGTCACCCATAACGAATTTTTTGTTGACGATGATGATTGTTGTGCCTATGACATTGGCAATCACTGCAATCGCTCTTGCAATTACAGCGACTTATTTAATTTACAATACTGTAATTAATATGCTCGAATCGTTCTGGCTGGGTTTTAAAAATGGTTTGCTTTATGAAATGGATGGCTTTTGGAGTGCATATAATTCGCAAACCCTCTTTGATGCAGATTTATCTTCACGTGCTAGAGCTTTTGTTGCAGGGATTAACCCAGACGAGTTAATTGATGATGTTGATTTTGATGGATTTCAACGCATTAGAGGGGAATTACAAGACGTTGTCGTGGTGCACGAAGATTTAGAAGTTCCTGATTTGGAACATAAAGACACTAAGAAACCGCCTTTATTATGGGATCACACCCAATTACAAAAAATCGATGCACTCATAAACGAATTAGCTGATGTCAAAGCCCCTTTACCCCATGAAGCAAAACAACGATTGGACTCTTTAAAAAAGTTGTCTATACAATATAACCTTTTATCGAAAAAGCTGGAGGAGGTACGAACTGCTTTAGTTAACGATGACAAGACACAAATTAAGGATGAGTTAATCGCCTATAATGATGTGGAAACACCCATTTTGTTGGTGAAACAATATAAGAATGAAACGGATGGCAAATGGTATAATGTGCCTGCTAACAGTTACGTAACAGATAAGGAGAGTTTATTACATTGGTTAAAAGAAAATCCTCGCCATCCTCTAAACAAAGACTTGTTGAAAAATCCAGACCAGTATAATGGAATGACAACAAGGTATATCTGGTATGTTCTTACAATAGAGGACTGCTCTTCCCAAGAGCTAGATGAGGCGGCGGCCCAAATGTCTATTTTGGCGGATGCTTTGCTTGCTGTATTATCGAATTCGCAAAAAATAAAATTAGGCTTGGGTTCTTCTCCGCAATCGTTTTTTGGTTCGGGAATGAATCATTCCTCTCCTACAAAACTCGATGATGAATTAGTCAATCAGAATTCTGAAGTGAATAATGTAGAATCGCCTAAAACCCAACTCAGTTGAGTAGTACCAACTATTCAAACATCCAAGTCTTTTTCTTTTGAATCATAACCGAGGTATTAATTTAAGCTTATACTGTAAGTATTCAAAGCGATTATTTTTAAGGGCACTCATCATGAATGAACTTGATATTTTAAATTTATTTTATGATGAAATGAAAAATCGAGGCATAACTCGCGATCAAGTGTTTTTAAGTATGGAAGAAGATGCAGCCGCTATGCTTACTCAAAAATTAAAACAATCGGTATCATTGGAATCCGTACAAAAATTAACTGACATCTGTATTGCTAATGAATGGCTGGAACGAACAACAGCAGATCCTAATTATAAATATTTATCGTTAACTGAGGCCGGATTACAAATTATTTTAGCTAATCGATACAGTTAATTTTGCATCAAGGGTATAAACTTTAAGCAAAAGTAGGTAAAATACGTCAATTTTATTCTTTTTTGTTGCCAATATGCCAAAACGAACCGATATTAAATCCATTCTTATCCTTGGAGCAGGTCCTATCGTGATAGGACAAGCTTGTGAATTTGATTACTCAGGTACCCAAGCGGTACGCGCCCTAAGGGAGGAAGGATATCGGGTGATCCTGGTAAATTCCAATCCTGCAACCATCATGACCGATCCAGAACTTGCAGACGCCACCTATGTTGAGCCGGTATCCTGGAAAGAGGTTGCACGTATCATTGAAATTGAACGCCCAGATGCCCTTTTGCCAACTATGGGAGGCCAAACCGCTTTGAACTGTGCTTTGGACTTGGTCCGCGAAGGAATCTTGGCAAAATATAATGTCGAAATGATTGGCGCAACACGAGAAGCGATTGATCGTGCTGAAGATAGAGAAAAATTCCGCCAATTGATGATTAAAATTGGTTTGGATATGCCCCGCTCAGCGATTGCCCATAGTATGGAAGAAGCAATTCAGGTACAGGCGCAGTTAGGCTATCCAGCTATTATTCGTCCATCATTTACCATGGGGGGCAGCGGGGGCGGTATTGCCTATAACCGTGAGGAATTTGAAGAAATTTGTACGCGTGGGTTGGAGTTGTCGCCTACTCATGAGTTACTGATTGATGAATCGGTGCTTGGCTGGAAAGAGTTTGAAATGGAAGTCGTACGTGACAAAAATGATAATTGCATTATTGTCTGCACCATTGAAAATTTTGATCCTATGGGGGTTCATACAGGTGATTCGATTACTGTAGCTCCTGCACAAACGCTCACCGATAAAGAATATCAGCGCATGCGTGATGCGGCTATTAAAGTATTAAGAGCGGTAGGAGTTGATACGGGAGGATCGAACGTACAATTCGCGGTTAATCCTGAAGATGGAAGAATGCTGGTGGTTGAAATGAACCCGAGGGTTTCTCGAAGTTCTGCTTTAGCCTCCAAAGCAACGGGTTTCCCCATTGCGAAAGTCGCCGCTAAACTGGCCGTAGGCTATACTCTTGATGAATTAAAAAATGAAATTACCGGTGGAAAGACCCCTGCATCATTTGAACCAAGTATTGATTATGTAGTGACTAAAGTTCCTCGCTTTAATTTCGATAAATTTCCACAAACTTCGGATACATTGACTACGCAGATGAAGTCAGTGGGTGAAGTTATGGCTATTGGCTCCAATTTTCAGGAATCGTTGCAAAAGGCAATTCGTGGTTTAGAAATAGGGCGCTGTGGTCTGCATTCTTTATTTCCAAAAGGTGATTTAGCACGTTTAAGAGGGCATTTGCGAGAGCCAACCCCAGATAGACTTTGGTATATCGCTGATGCATTTAGAAACAATATGTCTCTTGAAGAAATTCATCAAGAAAGCCGTGTTGATCCCTGGTTTTTAGCTCAGGTCGAGGAACTCGTCGCTCTGGAGCGCTCTATGGAAGGCAAAGCATTATCAGATATCGATACAGTAACTTTACGTTTGTTGAAGCGCCGTGGTTTTGCCGATGCTTATTTGGCTAAAATATGGACGTGTACTGAAGAGCAGGTACGTGCACGACGTAAAGAACTAGGAATTATTCCTGTGTACAAGCGCATTGATTCGTGTGCTGGCGAATTCCCTAGTGATACGGCATATATGTATTCTTGTTATGAAACCCGTTGTGAGGCGCGTCCGGATACGGACAAGAAAAAGATTATGATCCTTGGTGGAGGGCCTAACCGTATTGGTCAGGGAATAGAGTTTGATTATTGCTGTGTTCACGCAGCTATGGCCCTTAGGGAGGCAGGTTGCCAGACCATCATGGTCAATTGTAACCCTGAAACAGTATCTACGGATTTTGATACGTCCGATCGGTTGTATTTTGAACCGGTAACCCTAGAAGATGTTTTAGGTATTGTTGATGTAGAAAATCCGGATGGAGTTATTGTTCACTACGGTGGACAAACCCCATTAAAATTAGCGCGCGCATTGGAAGCTAACGGTGTTAAAATTATTGGGACCTCGCCTGATGCAATTGATAGAGCGGAAGATAGGGATCGCTTTCAAAAATTGGTCACTGAATTGAAATTACATCAACCGGATAATGGTACTGTGCGTAGTGAGACAGAAGCCATTGCTTTAGCAAATAAAATCGGTTACCCATTGGTGGTTAGACCTTCCTATGTTCTCGGCGGCCGAGCTATGGAAGTTGTGTACCAAGAAGATGATTTACGCCACTATCTATCGCATGCGGTTGCTGTATCCAATGATTCACCTGTTTTATTGGATAAATTTTTGAATGATGCAATTGAAGTAGATATTGATGCAGTATGTGATGGGAAAGAAGTATTGATTGGTGCGGTAATGGAGCACATAGAACAGGCTGGTATTCATTCAGGAGATTCTGCTTGTACTTTACCTCCCTTTAGCTTAAGCGTTGTGGTTCAACAGGACCTAATGGAGCAAATGCGGCAAATGGCATTGAATTTGGGTGTTGTGGGTTTGATTAATGCACAATTTGCTATTCAAGCTGATGACATTTATGTTTTGGAAGTTAATCCAAGAGCATCAAGAACGGTTCCTTTTGTTTCCAAAGCGACAGGATTGCCTTTGGCTAAAATTGCTGCTCTGTGCAAATTGGGCATTAGTTTAAAGGAACAAGGTTTGAGCCAAAATCACCACATGCCCTCATTTTATTCAATTAAACTGCCAGTTTTTCCTTTTATCAAATTTTCTGGAGTAGATTCCATTCTTGGACCTGAAATGAAATCTACTGGCGAAGTGATGGGGATCGCCAGACGTTTCGGACAAGCTTATGCTAAAGCCCAATTGGGAGCCAGTTGTAACATAGCTAAGCGCCGTCGCGCTTTTGTCTCCGTTCGCGACGCAGATAAAACACGAGTAGGTGAAATTGCTAAGCGGTTGATTGAGCTAGGCTTTGAAATTATTGCAACGCGCGGTACCGCATTGGCTTTGCAAGCAGCAGGAGTGGATTGTCGTCGAGTATTTAAGGTGAACGAAGGCCGGCCTCACGTTTTAGATTTTATAAAAAATAATGAAATCGATTTTATTGTAAATACAACTGAAGGTAAGCAAGCAATCGCCGATTCTTTTGCAATCAGGCGCAATGCATTGCAACACAAGGTTAGCTATACTACTACTCTATCAGGAGCTGAGGCGGCTTGCTTGGCTATGAAATATGAAGATAGAGACACTGTAACTCGATTGCAGGATTTACATTAATAAAAATTGTAGCCTGGGTGAAGCGGAGCACAACCCGGGTTTTCCTATGACAGATTGAACCGGGGTACGACTTACGTCCTCACCCAGGCTACGATCGTTACAATGGTTTCTTTAACTTAATCTGAAAAGCTCTTTTTCTTGTTGTATTGGAGAAAAGGTAGAATTACCAGGGAATTTTTTTTTGAGGTAGATATGAGTAAACATCCTATGACAGTACAAGGTGCAGAAGCACTGAAGGAAGAATTAAATCGTTTAAAATTTGTGGATAGACCCCGTATTGTTGAAGCGATTGCTACAGCACGAGCTCACGGTGATTTGAAAGAAAATGCCGAATATCATGCTGCTCGAGAACAGCAAAGTTTTAATGAGGGGCGTATTCAGGAGTTGGAAGCAAAATTATCTCACGCACAAATTATTGATATCAGCAAATTGCCCAATAATGGCAAGGTGGTTTTTGGCGCTACAGTTACTGTGTGCCATATTGCAACAGATGCCACAGTCACCTACAAAATTGTAGGTGAAGATGAGGCTGATATTAAACAAAATAAAATCTCCTATAGTTCCCCGATCGGCCGAGCTTTAATTGGCAAGGAATTGGACGATTCAGTAACAGTAAATACACCCGGTGGTATGGTGGATTACGAAATTATTGATGTGCAATACGTCTAAAGACTCATAAAAAATTAGAACTTTCCCTCATGTAACCTGGGCACAGCGTAGCTCAGGTTTTTGAGTGGTTGGCAGGTGGCACTTTTGCCATGAGAGCAGGGATTTATTCTATGTGTTTTGTGAGACAGGCAGAGCGCATTATATAAAGCTAAAGAAAATGGGCGAAATCAAGTTCTGATTTTTGATGAAAGCTTTGTTTTGAACTAGAGACTGTTGACAATTCACCTTACCGCCTACGTGCCGTCGGAATAGAGATGGGCATTTAATTTTGATTGATGATGAAGCATAACCTGGGTTTCAAGAACGAGATACCCAGGTTATCTACATTAGAATTAAGGTTGGAATACTTCCTGCTGAATACCGCCGACAACCCATTGAGAACTATTAGAGAATTGACGGAAATGCCAAATTTCATCAAGTTGACTAACGGGCTCATTATCTTCTTTAATTGAACCGGTAAAGCGGACGCTGGCGATGAGCGAATTAGACTGTCTTGAAACATCAAGGAGCTCAGCATTTAAAGTGATTACATCTGTTTTATTCGCGGCATTTCCCCGCTCATCTAATTGCATCTTGATTTCAGCAAATACTTCTGGTGCTGTGAACTCACTCAAATCCTGAAGGTTTTTTTGATCATAAGCAGCTTGTAAGCGGTTAAATGTCACTTTGGCTTCACGTAAAAATGTTTCAGGCACAAAACCTGCAGGATATTCAGACGCATTACTCGCATCGCTATTTCCTGAACTGTTACTGAATGATTGGGTAAAATTATTAAAAGGACTTTGATTAAAAGAACGAGTTTGTCCTTGATTTGCTTGAAATCCAGGTTGCATTCTTTTACGGAAAAAGCCAATAACAAAGAAGAGAATTGCCCCCATAATCAACCATGACAAGATCCCATTAGCAAAGCCATGCCCCATAAATAAACTGGTAAGCAAGCCGCCAATTAATAACCCACTGAGTAATCCTCCCCATCGGCTTGTATTTTTTGTGTTTTGCCCAAAAACACTGGATTTTTGCACTTTATTTGGTGAATACAGAGCACTTTGTGAACGTTGTATGCCAAAACTTCTGCCAGCACCAAAACGTTTCGCTGAGGCTTCGTTGACCAAAAGCCCAAAGCTTAGTAATGCAATAAGTAAATAGGAAACAAGCGTACGCATAGTATCAGACCTTTCTTTTTAAAATAGAGACAATGAGTATATATCAATTCGAATGAAACTGCCTCTTTGTGGTTAAACATTGAACTATAATTAAAAAGTCGGAAGGATTTTTAAAAAATTCAGTAGCGTAACATATAATGGATTAAATCAATAAAATTTAATATGACCATTATTGTATGTGTTAAGAACATAAGGAGTTCGTTATGTCTGCATATCAAAAAGGAGATTTGGGAGACACTGTTAGTCGTTTTTTTTCAAAATCTCTGCACCATACTGATGAGTCCGAAAGAATATCGGTTCAATTACAGGATCTGGTGGGGCGTATTGAAGCGGGAATTGCATACTGCAAGCGACAAAAAGAAATGTATCCGAGAATACAACAATATTCAGACAAAATTTCGGTTTTAAATGCTACCAAAAACTATGTCTGTGGCAATATAGGGCTGGATCTTTTAGAAGAGTATATGAGGATTTATCCTAAATGGGATAAAGACCCCGAAGATGAGGATACTAAGGCATTGATTTATGAAGCACGAGCATTGAAAGGTGGCTCTTAATAAATTTCTTCGCTGACGAATGGTAAGCGTTCACTTCTATTCACTGAACGGCTGTATTTGGCACATCTTTCGCGAAAATAGCACTTCGGAAGCCCCACATACTGATGTATGCTACGTTTTCTCAGCATCATTTTGCGCACAACCTGCGCTCAAATCAAATCGCTCCCTCAGATTCAAGCATACCCCTGAATGGTTCCGACGAATGATTTGCTAAGGAAATCAGGAGCTAGACTATAGATTCCTTTAATGTAAATCCATTCAAAATTCCTGGTGTGAAGGGATTCACTTGATTGTTTGTCTTCAAGAGGTAACGTCCCGAATTGCTGTTAATTTCAAAAAGAATTTGTAAGCTAGAACTGTCTTGTTCATCAATCAGGACATTCACTTTTTCGAGTAGTTTAAATAAGGCCCAAGTTCCTTGCTCTGCTAACTCATAATGATTCCCCTCAATTGAATCAAGGGCAAGTTTGGCATAGGATTGTGGCCAGGTAAAACGCATAACTGAGTCAGTGCTTTGATTATCGGTTAATTTGGTTCTGCCAATCTCAAGTTCTAGGTTCGCAACCACAGGATCTAGGCTAATTTTTTGTAGACTAAAATCAATTTTGCTTTCTTCACCATGATCAGGGAAAAACATATTGGTAATAATGTTCGCACGTATCAGCGCATCTAAGGTTTCTGAGGCAATAGGTAATACTGAGTCATTTACTGCTTTAGGTTTCCATTCTGCGCTGGAAATATCCAAGAACGGTTTAACATAGCTTTCGGTAAATGAGTTTAATGCGCCACGAGTAGAAAAGAAATGATTAAAGTCACTTATCGAAATTTCTTCTTGTTGTGAGGCGTCAAAAGGATAGCGTCTGGCAATAGTGGTTTGGAATTCTCTGTAAACAGTCTGCTGCCATTGTTGGTTGATATACTGACGGCTGTCTCTAATCAGAATACCCCATGCATCACTTGCTAATTGTTTGGTCCATGTACTTAAAGGTTCAGGTAATTGTCGTGCTTGATTATAAAGCAGGCTTACGGGGTCAGAAGCACTTTCACTGGAAAAGCGAGTTTTTGTAATATTAAACGCAGTTCTTCCGCCATCATTTATCATGGACAACGTTGAAATAAAGCGTTCCAAATCAACGATTTTTTGGCTGATTTCTTTAGTACTGGAGTGGCTCATTAAATTCAAATCAGTAAATTGATTGGCAATCGCATGATTAAAAGGTGATGAGCTATTACTCAAGTCAGCTTTGGTTTCTTGTTGGATTAGAGCTGTTATCTTCCCTATCGCATGAGATTGTTCCAGATTTTTAACTACTTGCCGCCCTGTTTGATAGTCTTGGTAATGCAGGGGTTGTGATTTGCGCATGAACGTTTGCCACCAGGTTACGTAATCAAAACAATAAGCCTGAGTTATCATTTCCTGTAATTGATTTAAGTCATTGCGTGCGAGTACCCACTTTTCCTTTTGTAGGTTGTAGCTGATGCTCGGAATCTTTTGCATAACTTCGTTAAAACCTGCCCTGGTAAAGTAACTTGGCAACTCATTGGTTGCCAATATAAAGCCATCAATTGCGATTTTTTGTTTCGTGTCAGGGAAAAATTCTTTTGCAATCGAATAATAAAGGTAACTAGTGGGTAATGCATTTAAATAATTTCTGGCATCACTAATTACTTGCTGTTTTACAGTTATATTTTTGGGTGGTTTACTTAACAGAAGCCTTAATAGTGCCAGTTGTTTCTTTAAAGCATGTTCAGGTTGGTTTTTCCATTGACTCGCGAACCAATCATGAACTTGCATTGCTGAGAAATGTTCTGGCTGGCTTAACATCAGGTAAACTTTCAATGCGTTATAACGAACGATAGGGGTATTTCCTGGATTATTGATTACATCTTCCAGCTCGCTGGTTAATGAGGGTAAAAATTCACCTTGTAGACGGCTTTCAGCATTATGGTGCAAATTATATTTTAATTGATGTACCGTAGGTAGCGATAAGGAATTACTGGGAATGTGGCTTATCGTTTTTGCCGCATTGGATAAATGATAAAGAGCCTGCTTTTCTTTATTTTTTTGACTATTGAGCACATCGTAAGCCAGTAATTCTTTACTTGTTTCATCGAGTAAATGAGCTGTTTTGTAATAGTTATAGCTTAAAATCAGCAGGCTGATTACGGCGATACTTGCGGTTACTGCAATAATGGGCTTTTGTGAAAACTTTCTAGCTTGTGGAATTTGGCTGCAATGCTCCTGAATGGTCCTTAATGCACCTTCAACAAAATAGGCTCTGAAATTTGTCGCCTGAGGAAAAGTATCTTGTACTACCAAGGCATATTCATGCTGAATTCTCTTGTTTAAGCGATCAATACTCACCCCACCTTGCTCCGCACTACTAAAATAAATCGAATGTAAATTAAAGAGTTTAGGAGAAATTCCTTGAATTAATGCTTGAATAGGGGCGCGAAGGCTAGCTACCTGCAATGGAAATTCCCGAATTAAACTGCGTCGCATTGTAGAGCGGGCAGGGTGCATTTTATGAATTACTTGTTGGCCGATTTGTTCCGTCAGCTGGTTGAATTGTAATGAATAGGCTTCTATTTTTTTCTTTAATTCATTCCTGCAATCGAGCGAAAACCCTAAAGGCTTTGATAAATCAGTTGTATGTTCTGATTGGTAAAATTCGGTAAAACCAGCGAGGGTATCCATTTTAGTAAACATCAGTGCAATATTGACGGGATAACCCAGGTTTGTTCCAAATCGTTCCAATAATTGTAAATGTGCTTTTTTCTGTTCTGCAAACTGTGCTGGATCGGCTATCAGCAGGTCGTTTACATCAATGCATAAAACAAGGCCGGTAATTTTTAGATAGGAGTTACATCGATTCAATTGTTTTAACGTTGTAAGCAATAAGGTTTTGCTATGAGTAAGCCAATTTTCACCAAGCTCAATGATGATCCCTTTTTGATTAAAATAAATTTTGGCATGTTGTTCGCTAAAAACAGGTATTTCTTCCATATTGCTTTGTTTTAATATGGCCGATTTTCCTTGAGCATTTCTGCCGGTAATCACTATAAAAGATAGCTCATTACTTTGTGGCTTTAGTTGTGAAAGTATTTTTTTTATAGCATCACATAATGCGCGTAAAGAATTGTCCATTAGCTATCCAAAAGAGCAAGTTGGGTGTGTCCAAATAAAACGGTTTTCGCCTTATTTTCCAATAAATATTGGCTGGTCAAAAAAGCAAGTGTTACCATAGTAACCGCAGTAACCAAGGTAATGATGACCGCTTTATAATTCTTTTTAACAATTTTAGGTATAGGGTTTTCATTAAATAACCGGCGGGGTTGATGGAAGCGATTTTGCTGAATTATTTGATAGAGATCTTCAATATAATTATCTAATACCTGCCGTCCATCCGCCTTGAGATGGTAATGACCCTCAAAACCAATAATTAGGAAAAAATAAACTAACTCAATAAGATCAAGATATTGAGTTGGTCGTTCCTTAATGTAATTAAGGATTTCAAAAAAACGGTGTTGTGGTTGAGCATTATCATTAGTGAGTGGCGTGAATGCCTTAAATTCAGCAGAAATTTGGTATACTCGCATGTAATTTTTACCAATCATTTCATCTATAGTTGCGGCCATTAAATAATAAGCTATGGCTGAAAAGTCTGCCGGATATTTAGAAGCATCCATTTTACTCTGAAAAGCAAGTAACTCATGCTCAATATTATCTCTGATATTCTCAATAGGAGGCAGCGAGGGGCTAAGACAGAGTCGCTCTAATAGTGATAAAAGAGGACCTGCTGCTGCAACTAAAGCATTTGTAGAAAAAGGAGCAGTGAATAATTTAGAGCGATAGTAACCTTTCGGGACAAGCATTGTTCCCGAATCAATGAGGTGGTTGTTGACCAGTGAGGCTGGATAATGCGCAACTGTCATGGTCTTGCTCCTAATAGGTCTTGATTCAAGCATGAAATCGTATTGCAAACACTCTAAATTAAAAAGAGATAATACGTTATATAACGAGCATAGTTCAAGTGAGTCAAGCTTTATGATTTGACTATTTTGGTATAATGCAGCTGGAGTCCAGGCGGCACCGCCATTAAGTTAAGGATTTTTCATTCAAACGAAGGCGCGAAGATTTAGATCCATTTTGGAAAAATACCCTTAACCATGATGGCATGGTCGCTCATTACATAATCCTTCATAGCTTTATTGCTCGTGTCATCAAAAAGCATTGATGTATTTTGTTGTCCATAAAATATTGTTCGGCCAACTTATCAACTTCGGCGCGAAAATTCCTAAGTGCTTCAGAATCATTTTTGGATTGTTCAACAAACGTTACAACGGGCCCCAGTGTTTTCTCCACGGTTCGTCTGTAGTGAGCTAAGCTTAGAGTTGGAAAATACATCGCATCATAATCAAAAATTACTTCTTTGACTTGGTTGCCCAAACGATTTTTCACCACATCAGGAGAGCCCCAGTTCGAAGGTGAATCTATTGCTACAGGTGGTGGATTATATTTACTAACTAATGCAAATAACCTTCCGACAAAATGTTCTGGAGGCCAAGTTGAAAAAGCAATAATCCCGCCCGGCTTGAGTACTCTCAACATTTCATCAATTGCTAATTGTGCATTCGGGGCAAACATGTGCCCAAACTGACTCAAAACAACATCAAAGGATTCATCTGCATAGGGTAGTGCTTCTACATCACCTTGTTTAAAATCAACATCAACTTTAGCCAAAGTTTTATTTCTATCAGCGTACTCCAGTAATTGCGGACTTAAATCAAGGCCTGAAACAATTGCACCCATCCGAGCAGCAGTTATAGCAACTACACCAGTACCACAACCAACATCCAAAACAGAATCCCCTGCTTGCAACTGTGAAAACTTTACTAATGTTGGTGCTGTAACAGTAGTCATCATATCTAATGGTGCAAATAACCCCCAGATTTCGCGTTGAGAATTTTTATATGCAATCAATAACTCGTTATTCATTTCTTGTACCTTCGTTCCTTGTATTTAAGTATTTTGCTCTGCATTTTAAGCTTTAATAACAGCCTGATTACAATTATTCAGTTGCAAAGAATTAATTTCAGGATATGAGTATAGTACTTGGATTCTTTTCAATTGTATCTATTGCCATAGGGCACATTCCATCGTTAGGCCTGGTTGATGGTGTGGATCGTATGATAAGGGATTTTCGGCATTCTTGGCAGCGCCTTGCCTTCCCTGACAAGCGGTAAATAAAGTCAACAACCATCCTGTTGGAGCGAGGCCCTCTTTGTATCAAAATTTTGAATTGTAGGTTTTATGGATTGAGACCCGAATTAGTTTTGATTGCAGGCGATTCATCCTGCTTAAAGTCGCGAATCAATGCTATAATTTCAGCATGGCGGCGCAATTGTTCTTTATCGGTTTGCCAATAACATGCCTCACGCGTTGGTAAATATCCTCCCTTATCGTGTGCGTATTTATTAGCACCATGAGTCAACAAAATTGATACAGCCGTTTCATTATTAACATAAGCGGCTTGATGTAAAGCGGTCCATCCAGATTTTGTTGCTTTTATATTAACATCAGCACCGGCATTAATCAGTGCCTGCAAACATTCTCCATCTCGATCATGACATGCCAGATCAATAATAGGATAGCTTCCGCCACAATTCGTAATACATTCTTTTGTAATTAATTCCGGATTTTTACCGACAAGGGTGTTAATCACATCTTTACCACATTGTGTATAGATGCAGGCGTAATGCAAAGCAGTGCCATAGTCTCCTTCAACAGTAAGATCTGAATATTTAATATATAGTTCAATAATTTTTTTTAATCGAGGAGTATTGTTAAATGCGGTTCTCATCATAGCAAATTGCAACGGGGTTATTTTTTGTCCATTGAAAAACCTATAGTCAGAACATTTTGTTGAATTAATTTCACGTTGGTTAGGGCTTTTTTTTGATCTTCAATCAAAAGCTGTTCTAACTCATCCAATGATTCTTCTGAGGAATAAGTATTCGAAGATTCTACATATTTATGAAATTTACTAAGCATCTTATATCCATTTTTTATTGTAATATGAGGTAAAAGGGTAATTTATAAGTCCTAACTCTTTGTCAATCAAAAAAATAGGACCGCCGATAATACAGGATAGGCGATATTTGCACAATGGGCTCTTTTCTCAAAAGATTTCTTCTAATATCATTACTCTTATCTTGTTCATCACCCAAGCTTATTTTTGAATATATTTGCAGAGCATATTGCGTGGTTCCTTAACAATAGGGTACTATTCTTGTTTGCCAAATATAGAACTATTTTGGTACTATATTTATAATATATAGGTAAAAAGTTAATTAAACCGAATTTTCGTCTCTAATTAAGACTTATTCAGTACTAGATTATTCGATTTTGAGGTGTTATGCTTCGCATCAGCAAGTTGGCCGATTATGGAACAGTAGTGATGGTTTATCTCGCAAGGCACGCGCAAGAATTGTGTAATGCTCGTGATATCGCATTACATACTCATCTGACTGTACCTACGGTAAGTAAGATTTTAAAACGTTTAACCAGTGCAGGTTTGTTAGCCTCAGTACGCGGAGTGACTGGAGGATATCGATTGCGACGACCTGCAACTGAGATTTCTGTGTCGCAAATAATTTTTGCATTTGAAGAACATCGTGGTTTCACAGAATGCAGTTTGCAACCTAATGATTGTTCGTTACAAGGTGTGTGTACGATTCAGGGTAATTGGCGATTAATTAGTCAAGCAATTGAAACAGCCCTGGATAGCGTGAGTTTGGCTAGTTTGGCAAAACCTATTTTGCAAGCACACGATGTGGAACGAGTTCGACAATTGGCAAGTGGAGTTAATCGTGGCTAAAAGCAGTGAGCAAATTAATTCTCTGCTCGATAGAGAATACCAACATGGGTTTACCACCGACATTGAAGTAGATACTTTTGAGCCAGGCTTGGATGAAGACGTCATTCGACGTTTATCAGCAATTAAAGGCGAGCCGGAATTTTTGCTTGAATGGCGTTTAAAGGCCTACAGGCATTGGTTAACCATGTCACATCCTAAATGGTCCAGTGTGCATTACCCGCCCGTGGATTACCAGGCTATTTCTTATTATTCAGCACCTAAACAGAAAAAAGATGCTCCTAAAAGTCTGGATGAGGTTGATCCTGAACTACTGAGAACCTATGAGAAATTAGGTATTCCTTTGAGGGAACAAGAGATGTTAGCTGGTGTAGCTGTAGATGCTGTCTTTGATAGCGTTTCTGTGGCAACTACGTTCAAAGAAAAATTAGCTGAAAAAGGTGTTATTTTTTGTCCCATCTCTGAAGCAGTACACAAATATCCAGAATTGCTCATGCAATATTTGGGTTCAGTAGTGCCTTATCGCGATAATTTTTATGCCGCTTTGAATTCGGCTGTTTTTAGTGATGGTTCTTTTGTTTATGTCCCCAAAGGGGTACGTTGTCCGATGGAGTTATCTACTTATTTCCGCATTAATGCGGCCTCTACAGGACAATTCGAGCGTACTTTAATTATCGCCGATGTGGACAGTTACGTTTCTTATCTTGAAGGTTGTACAGCGCCTATGCGTGATGAGAATCAATTGCATGCAGCGGTGGTAGAGTTAGTTGCTTTGGATGGAGCACAAATTAAATATTCCACAGTCCAAAACTGGTATCCAGGGGATAAGGAAGGAAAAGGCGGCATTTATAACTTTGTGACCAAACGTGGCGCATGTCGCGGCAAGCGCTCTAAAATTTCCTGGACGCAAATTGAAACCGGCTCAGCAATTACCTGGAAATATCCCAGCGTGATTTTACAAGGTGATGACTCCGTTGGTGAGTTTTATTCAGTTGCCTTAACTAATAATTATCAACAAGCCGATACGGGCACTAAAATGATCCATATTGGCAAAAACACGCGTTCAACCATTATTTCCAAAGGAATCAGTGCGGGTCGTGCACATAATGCGTATCGTGGTTTAGTTCGTATTGCACCAACAGCGACTAATGCACGTAATTATACTCAGTGTGATTCCATGCTTATGGGGTCTGAATGCTCTGCGCATACTTTTCCTTATATTGAAGTCAAAAACCCTACGGCACAGATAGAACATGAAGCAACCACTTCAAAGATTAGTGAAGAGCAACTGTTTTATTGCCAACAACGTGGAATCGATACAGAGGATGCTGTTTCGATGATTGTAAATGGTTTTTGTAAGCAGGTATTAAAAGAATTGCCTATGGAATTTGCGGTGGAAGCGACTAAATTGCTAGGTCTAAGTTTAGAAGGGGCAGTGGGTTAATATGTTAAAAATCAAAGACTTAAACGTTGATGTAAATGGTCAATCCATTTTAAAAGGCATTGATCTCCAAGTAAATGCGGGTGAAGTTCATGCCATTATGGGACCTAATGGTTCAGGTAAAAGTACTCTGTCAAAAGTATTAGCTGGCCATCCTTCTTACCAAGTGACTCGTGGAGAAATGAATTATCTGGGACAGGATTTGACTCCTTTGTCTCCTGAGGAAAGAGCGCGTGCTGGTATTTTTTTGTCTTTTCAATACCCAGTAGAAATACCTGGGGTAACCAACGTTAATTTCCTCAAGGCCTCTGTTAATGCGGTACGTAAAGGTCAGGGGAAAAATACACTTGATGCGATTGAGTTTCTATCATTCATCCGAGAGAAATGCCAGTTGCTGGAAATGGATGAAAGCTTCTTGTATCGCGGCATCAATGAAGGATTTTCTGGTGGTGAAAAAAAGCGGAATGAAATTTTACAAATGGCGGCTCTGGAGCCTAAGCTGTCTATTCTCGACGAAACAGATTCAGGCTTGGATATTGATGCACTGCGTATTATTTCTCATGGGGTTAATGCCATGCGGTCACCTGAGCGTTCTATTATTTTAGTAACGCATTATCAGCGCTTGCTTGATTATATCGAGCCAGATTTTATCCATGTGCTGGTAAATGGTCGTATCATTATGTCTGGTGATAAATCATTAGCACTTGAATTAGAGAAAAAAGGGTACAGCTGGCTTGAGGAAACGGTGTAACGATATGAGCGAGATTTTGGATTTTTACCAACAACGAGCAAAAGCCAGCTTATCTACTTTGCCTTGGCTTGCCCAATTGCAAACTAAAGCATTAAGGGATTTGAATCGACATGGCTTTCCAACACGACATGATGAAGACTGGAAATACACCAGCGTTGATGCTTTATTAAACCAGTCGTTTATGTGTTCTGGAGATGGCCCCCAAGAGTCTGCAATTACAGCACATGATGGAAAAATAAATTCTGATTTACCCGTAAATCAACCTATATCAATCCGAAATGGACTTATTTTCGGCATAGAACAGCTTACCAGTACCCTACCTAAAGGAGTGTTAGTTCTTCCTTTATCTGTTGCATTATCAAAACATCCTGAATTGCTGCAACCTTATCTGGGAACTATTTTAAAGCAAGAGCATGGTTTTCATTATTTGAATACGGCCATGATTCAATGTGGCCTATTGATTTACATTCCAGCAGGTGTTGTGATTGAAGAACCAATTGCTTTAACACATATACAGACCCAAACGAATCAGGCGGTTTATTTGCGACATCTGATTATTGCTGAAGCAAAGGCTCAGGCTACAATCATTGAAGATTACCAAGGTTGGGCTGATTGTTGTTATCTGACAAATACTGTAACTGAAATCGTAGTTGGTGCTGACGCTAAATTAACGCATTATACGATTCAAAGAGAGAGTAAATCGGCTTTTCATTTAGGCCATCTTTCAGTAAGACAATTGGTCGGTAGTGAGTTTGCCAACCATTCCTTAAGTCTTGGCGGACAATGGGTGCGTTCTGATATCAGTTTGTATCTGCAAGAAGAGAAATCCCATTCTTTGATGAATGGAATTTATGCTCCTGGTGAAGGCCAGCATGTGGATCATCATACAACAGTGCAACATCTGGTTCCCAACTGCACTAGCGAACAAGATTATAAGGGGATCCTCACCGGACGTTCGCGTGCGGTATTTAATGGCAAGGTATTTGTTGCCAAAGATGCACAGCATACAGATGCCAAGCAACAAAATAAAAACTTATTACTCTCAGCAAATGCAGAAGTGGATACCAAACCACAATTGGAAATTTTTGCTGATGATGTATTATGTTCCCATGGCGCAACCGTTGGACAATTAGATGAGGACGCATTATTTTATTTGGCAACTCGTGGAATTGACCGACTGGAAGCATCGCACTACTTAATTCATGCTTTTGCCAGTGATAATCTGCGACTTATTCCCCATCGTCAATTGGCGGATTATATGGGGCATTTATTAACACAACAGCTGGGGTAAGCTAATGGACGCTTTGGATATTCATGCAATTCGTAGAGATTTCCCTACACTCCATCAGAAAGTAAATGATTTTGATTTAATTTATTTTGATAATGCGGCAACGGCACAAAAGCCTAAAGCAGTGATTGAGGCTATTTCTCATTTTTACGAGCAGGATAACTCGAATATCCATCGGGGTGTACATACTTTAAGTGTCAGGGCAACCGAACATTTTGAAGCGGCCCGTTCTAAAGTAAAGCGCTTTATCAACGCCTATTCCCCAAGTGAGTGTATTTTTGTTCGCGGCACAACTGAAGGAATTAATTTAGTTGCGCAAAGTTTGGTTGCACCGCGTATTTTACCAGGCGAAGAAATATTAATTACCCATATGGAGCATCATTCCAATATTGTTCCCTGGCAGATGGTATGCAAAAAAACCGGAGCCAAACTGCAAGTTGCACCTATTTCATTGGATGGTGAGATTTTATTAGATGAGTTTGCCAAGAAATTAAGTAAAAACACCAAGTTTGTGGCTATTACTCATGTTTCCAATGCATTAGGTACCATAAATCCGGTCAAAGAAATGATTAAGATGGCCCATGATCATGGTGCTGAAGTGTTATTGGATGGCGCCCAGGCAATTCCACATTTGCCTGTAGATGTGCAAGATTTAGGATGTGATTTTTATGCTTTTTCTGGGCATAAATTATATGGCCCTACAGGTATAGGTGTTCTCTGGGGTAAAGAAGAACTCTTGAACGCCATGTCTCCTTATCAGGGAGGGGGCGAGATGATTAATTACGTTACCTTCGAGGCAACAGAATACGCGGCACTACCCTATAAATTTGAAGCGGGAACTCCTAATATTGCTGGTGCAATTGGCTTGGGAGCAGCCATAGATTATCTAGAGTCTTTGGATATGGAAGCAATCATCGCTTATGAACAGGAATTACTAGAATATGCAACTGCCGGACTCCAGTCTGTAAGTGGATTTAGTATTATTGGCACAGCCAAACAAAAAGTACCCGTTGTCACATTGGTACATGGAACAATCCACGCTCATGATATTGGCACTATTTTGGATAGTGAAGGAATTGCCATACGTAGCGGCCATCATTGCGCGATGCCGTTGATGGACTTTTATAATGTTGCCGCTTCTTCACGAATTTCTTTGTCTTTTTATAATACCAAAGAGGAAATTGATGCATGCATACGGGCATTGCATCGAGTTAAAGAGGTATTTGCATGAGTGCTGAACTGCGAGAACTTTATCAGGAAATCATTATCGATCATAATCGCAATCCACGTCATCATTATGAAATGAAGGATGCGACGGTGCACGCGAATGGTTTTAACCCTTTATGCGGCGATAAATTAACTGTTTATGCAAAAATAGAAGGGCATTTGATCACTGAATTGAGTTTTTTAGGATGTGGTTGTGCAATATCGCAAGCATCCGCCTCCTTAATGACTGATTCAATAAAGGGGAAAACAATCGAGGAAGCTCATGAGCTGTTTCATCGCTTTCATCATATGTTGACTCAAAATGAGGAAGGTCAGTTACATTATATGGATAAATTGACCGTACTTGCAGGAGTGAAAGCTTATCCGGCACGGGTAAAATGTGCTACTTTGGCTTGGCATACTTTAGAAGCAGCATTGAATAAAGACAGTAATGTGGTGAAAACAGAATAGGGACGGTTGCCATTTTTACTATCGTGGCCAAACTGACCTGATTTTCTGTGCTTCGGTGCTCTAAAATCAGGACATTTTGACTCAAGCTAGCGACATGGAAACCATCCCGAAGAAATAATATATTATCCAAAATATAAGTAGGTACTTTATGTTTGGTTTTAAGAAAAAACAGGATTCAGAATTACTGAAAGAAGCCATTATTAATGCGCTAAGGGAGATTTATGATCCTGAAATTCCAGTAAATATTTATGATTTGGGCTTAATTTACGATATCTTGATTGATGATGATGCCCACGTTGTCATACATATGACTTTAACTACTCCAGGTTGTCCTGTTGCTCAAACGTTCCCAGGAACAGTAGAACAAGCGGTTAATAAAGTTGAAGGCGTTCGCGATTGTTCTGTAGAGTTAGTCTGGGAGCCGCCTTGGTCTCAAGACAGAATGACTGAAGCAGCGCGACTTGAATTGGGAATTTTTTATTAATGTGGCAGCCTTCTGCATCGATCGATCTCTTGCGTCAACGTGCAAAATTATTAGCAAAAATACGCTCTTTTTTTACTGAACGTGGTTATTTGGAAGTAGAAACTCCAATTATGGCGCGATATGGTACAACGGATGTTTATCTAAGTAATATCAAAGCCACTTTTCGTGGTGAATCCTATTGTTTACAAACCTCCCCTGAATACCATATGAAGCGATTGCTTGCAGCAGGCAGCGGTTCTATTTTTCAAATAGCGCGGGTTTTTCGCGACGATGAACTAGGGCGATGGCATAATCCAGAGTTTACTTTGCTAGAGTGGTATCGATTGGATATTGATCACCATGCTTTGATGGATGAGATGGATGATTTCCTGCAAATGGTGATGCAATCTAAGCCCATAATCAAAAAAACGTATCAACAGGCTTTTCTTGAAGCATGTGATGTTGATCCCTTTTCTGCGCCAATTACACAATTTAGGAAAATATTGACTCGTTATGATTTAGATAATGTGTTATCTCCTCAAGAAGAAGACCGAGATCAATATCTATTTCTTCTTATGAGCCATGTTGTAGAACCTTTTCTGAGTAAGGAAACCGCCCCAGTTGCTGTATATAATTTTCCAATATCGCAAGCAGCTTTAGCAAAAATTAACCATGGGGTAGCAGAGCGTTTTGAAGTGTATTACCAAGGAGTTGAACTAGCAAATGGCTTCCATGAGTTAACCGATGCGGCTGCTCAAGCAAATCGTTTTATTCAAGATCAAAAACTAAGAAGTGAAAAAGGTTTTCCTTCAGTGGAAGCAGATCAATATCTTTTGCATGCTTTAGAGCATGGCTTGCCGTCTTGCAGCGGAGTGGCTTTAGGTGTTGACCGCCTGTTGGCTTTGGCTTTAAAACAACCTGAAATTGCTAAAATTATTTCTTTTGATTTTACCAGAGCTTAGTTCTTCATATTCTCCTTTCAATATTATCAAATTTCGATTTTAAAAGATCAGCAACTATTTTGTTCAATCCTACAATAAATGCATGAATGGTCTAATATTAATCATATGGCTTTTTTTATGATCTATAAATTATGATACGGGCTGAAGATGTATTTAAACCTGATTTTAAAGGCAAATCTGATTTTAAAGGTCCAATTGTCTTACATATGATTGATCAGAAAGGTTATGGTGATGTTTCTCTAGGAATGAAAATAGCTAAATTTCTATCGGAAAAATATCCAGAGGCTCCAATCTATGTTTTGGCAAAAAAAGATTCAATAAATAAAATAATCGAGATTGAGCCTGATTTTTTAGATCAAGTGACGCATCCTAAAATCAAAATGATTAACCCAGATCACACGGATTTCTCTCTGCTCCGCAAGCTATGTGACAGTGCTCAACTTGCAGTAGAAACCGCTATTTTTAATAACTCTTTGAATCATTATCATAAAAAAAGTACTTGCCCCAAAATTTTTATAGGTGAATATGGGCTATATGAAAAGAAAATTTATGAGCCACCAATAATTTGTTTAAGTGGCAATGTAGGTGTAGGTGAGGACTATCCGGGAATTTTAATAGAATCGGATTTAAAAGAATTTTCGCGTCTGAACTCAGCTGCAAAATTGGAAGCTCGCGGCAAAATACTTAACGGACTTGATCCTCTTTTAAAAAAGCAAGTGTTGGGTAATGAGGGCAATGATACCTCTTCATTTATTAAAAAAAACAGTTTTTCTTTTTCTTACTATAATTTCGCTTTTTCTTACAAGCGAGCGGCTACGGTATTTGCAGCAAGTAATGAGGCAGGGAAACATGCAAATTATTTTGTAAGTGCTTCGGATAATGAGAATAAAGTAACGCAGGTATTCTCCACACTTGAAGAGCAAGATTTTCAAGATCAGTTAAAGCAACTAGGGTATAGTAAGATTGTATTTTATTCTGAAAATTCAAAAGAACCGCATAAAGAAATTGTTTTGAATGAATCAAGTCCCAGTAGAGAGTTTAGAGTGTTTCACAGGAACCGATTTACACATGATACAACACTTGATTTGATGCGTTTATCTGATGTTTGCGGAGTTGCAGGAGATCAATCCCTTACGGAAGCATTTTCACTTGGTTCTTATCCTATTCCTGAAGAGTGGCACTGTCAGATTGATATAATAAATCAAATTGGAAAGACATATTATGCAAAAAACAGCATCTTGTCGCGTATCCATGGAAATACATGGCTCAATAACAATTCAGTAAACAACTGGGCCTATGCCGGGGGGTTATTACGGACTTGCCGACCTATTGTGGATACAGTTCTTACTAAATTCCAGGATGAAGCAAATCTTTATAATGCCCTCGATCATCGGCTTAATGTATTGTTTGATAAACCGAAACAAGAAGAAATCGATAAATATAATATGGCATTTATTGAGGCACTCGCGGCCAATCAAAGAGGTCTAAAAAGCGATAAAGATAAAGCATTTCATATCGCTACAGAAATAGCCCGTCATTATGCAAAGTGCCAACCGAGTGAACCACTGACTTTGGGTAAAATACTCGATACAATGAATGCCCATGTTGGTAAACCAATAACCCACATTCACAATATTCGCAATATTGTAATTAAAGAAAAAGATTGTGACTTAATAAAAAGTGAGCGCAGCGGTAGTTTTATAAAAAGAAATATTACTCATAGTTCCTCACGAAATATAGGGTTATTCACCAAACTCCAATCCCTACAAAGACAACATTTTCCCTCCACGATGGAGGAAGGCACACAAGTTAAAAGTAGTTCGTTTAAAGAAAAATTTTCTGGAATATGTCAGTCGGAACTAACAGAAAGTGATCTTGAGCTGGCAGTAAAATACTTGGCTGGATTACCCATACAAACCCTCGGTGAGGAAGTGGGGTTTGGTCATAAACATCATTTCGGCAAAACTTTGGATGAATCATATCACTTTGTTGAAAAAATAACCCCTTGCGAAGAAGATAAGCCAATCAACGAAAATAAAAAGTTTACTTTTATTCTCGAGACGAATTATTCAACTGATGAACACTATAAAATTACAATTTCTAAAGATCAATTGCATGAATTTTCTGAGCGACAGAAGATGATAGAAGCTCAATCTGCATACAATTGTTAACTTGATATTGCTTTGGATTATAGAGATTAAATACCATAAACCTTCCGCTGAAGGAGATTGTTGTTTCTAAGCGCTCTAGCTTATTTCTCTGTTGACTTATTTGATGCCTTCATCCGATGTGTTGTGTCGATGTCTCCCGTTTTACGGGAGAGGTGATTCGTTGCAGCATATCGATTTGCTTTCAGCAAGGATGGAATAGACTTCGTTGTCACCAATGATTAGATGATCAAGTAAACGGGCATCAACCAATTCCAACGCTTCTCGGATGCGCTCGGTTACGACAATATCCTGATGGCTTGCATCAGATATCCCTGATGGGTGGTTGTGGGCAAGAATGAGTGCTGCGGCATTAAGTTGTAGGACTCGTTCGATGATGGGTCTGGGATGAATTGTTGCAGTATTGATTGTGCCAGAAAAAAGCTCCTCATAAGCAATGATGCGATGTTGATTATCAAGAAATAGAGCCGCAAAGGTTTCATTTTTGTAATCACGCATACGCTTTTTCAAATACGCATAGGTTTGTTTGCTGTTGGTGATTTGAGTTTCTTTTTGCAATTGAATGTAATCACTGCGCCGGCACATTTCTTTGACTGCTTGTAATTGGGCATAACGCACATCCCCCAAACCATGTATTTGCTTGAAACTTTGTTTATCGGCATTAAGAATGGCACGTAAATCGCCCAAATGTTTGAGGAGATCAAATGCTAATTGGACACAGGATTTTTTACTACTGCCGGAACTGATAAAAATTGCGAGTAACTCTGGATCTGAAAGGCTTTGTGCTCCATGAGTAAGTAGTTTTTCACGCAGGTCTAACTGCCGTGTCGATTGGACAACTGTCATTTTTCTATTCCTTTATTGCGAAGTTTATGCTTTGATCGACGCTATTCTTATCAAAAACATTCAACCATGCAAGATTTTATTGGGAAAAAAGTACTTCTTGGAGTTTGTGGCGGGATTGCCGCATATAAATCAGCTTATCTGATTAGAGAATTAACTCGAGCCGGAGCCGAGGTTAAAGTGGTGATGACGCAATCGGCCCAGGAATTTGTTAGTCCTTTATTGATGCAAGCATTATCAGGAAATGATGTACGTACGAATTTATTTGATGCCCAGGCAGAGCGTGCTATGGGGCATATTGAATTGGCGCGCTGGGCTGATTATTTGGTAATTGCACCTGCATCTGCTAATTGTCTTGCCAAAATAGCTCAAGGTATTGCTGATGATTTACTCTCCACTTTATATCTCGTCGCAGAAGTTCCCGTGATTGTTTGTCCAGCGATGAATCGTAGTATGTGGGCTCATCCTGCGACGCAAGCCAATTGTACGCTTTTACAGGAACGAGGAGTTATTTTTGTTGGTCCTGAAGAAGGTTCCCAGGCTTGTGGTGAGCAAGGTTTTGGACGAGTAAGTGAAGTGGAACAAATCATTAGTGCTTTACGCCTGCATGATGTACATCAGTTATTAAGAGGTAAAAAAGTGCTTGTGACTGCAGGACCTACCCGTGAGTCTATAGATCCAGTGCGATATATCAGTAATTACAGTTCCGGAAAAATGGGTTATGCCCTGGCAGAAGCGGCTGCAATGGCAGGAGCCCAAGTTACTTTGATTAGTGGACCGAGCTCTTTACAGGCCTCGGCGATGATTAAGCGGATTCGGGTTGAATCTGCACAAGAAATGCTGAGTGCTGTCATGCAGGAAATGCCAGCAGGTGGTATATTTATAGGAACAGCTGCTGTTGCAGATTATCGGGTTGAGTCACCTGAATCTGAGAAAATAAAGAAAAAAAATCATGATGAAATGACGCTTAAATTGATAAAAAATCCCGATATTTTAAGCCATGTTGTTGATTCTGCTAAGGGTGCTTATGTAGTTGGATTTGCTGCTGAAACTACGGATGTTTTACATTATGCCACCGAAAAATTACAGCATAAAAAATTGGATATGATTGTGGCTAATGCAGTGGGAAAAGGACTTGGATTTGACAGCGAGGTCAATCAAGTAACTTTAATTACAAAAAACAAGCAAATCGAACTGGCCTTAACCCATAAAACACGGTTGGCAGGACAAATTATTGCAATCATTGCTGCAACTCTGCAAAATGATGCGCATTAATGTTAACAGGAAAAATTATGACGCAAGCGATTCAGTTAAAAATTCTTGATGCTCGAATCGGTGACACGATTCCACTACCTACTTATGCGACCGATGGTTCAGCCGGCCTAGATTTGCGTGTTTGTATTAACGAACCAATTCAAATTGCTCCCCAAGAGACCGTGTTATTACCGACAGGTCTATCAATTTATATTGCTGATCCCAAATTAGCAGCAGTAATTTTACCCCGTTCAGGTTTGGGACATAAAAATGGTATCGTTTTGGGTAATTTGGTTGGATTAATTGACTCTGATTATCAAGGTGAGCTCAAGATTTCTTGCTGGAATAGAGGGGTTGAGCATTTTACTGTGAATCCTGGAGAGCGTATCGCGCAATTAGTTTTTATTCCAGTTGTGCAGGCTGCTTTTGAACTCGTTGATGAATTTACTGAAACATCAAGAGGCGAAGGTGGATTTGGCAGTTCGGGGAGACATTAAATGAACTATCAGCAAAAACAAGTTTCTCGTTCTGTGTTCCGTGCTTATGATATTAGAGGCATAATTGGACAGGAATTGGATGAAAATGCTTTTTATAGCATTGGACTGGCCCTAGCCTGTTATTTGCGTGATTTGCAACGTCAGCAAATTTTCTTGGCACGGGATGGTCGTCTTACTAGTTTTGCCATGGCTTCGGCATTAAAACAAGGATTACTAGATAGCGGAATTGAAGTACTTGACCTAGGTGCAGTTCCTACCCCGGTGATGTATTTTGCAGTTCATACTCAAGATGTCGATTGTGGTTTAATGGTCACAGGAAGTCACAATCCGGCAAATTACAATGGCATCAAAATGGTGTTGTTGGGCAAGACCTTGATGCATGAAGATATTGATATCTTATATCGAATGGTGATGGAAGGGAAACGCATTGTTGGCCAAGGTAAAGACGTGGCGTTCGATATATTACCTATGTACAAGCAACGGATTATAAGTGATATCAAAATCAAGCGCCCATTAAAAGTCGTAGTTGATTGTGGGAACGGTATCGCGGGTCCAATTATACCGCAAGTGCTTCGTGAATTAGGTTGTGACGTGGTTGAGCTTTATTGTGATGTAGATGGTAACTTTCCTAATCATCATCCTGACCCAACCATCGAGGCTAATTTAGTTGATTTGAAAGCTGCGGTAGCTTCACATAAGGCTGATTTGGGTTTGGCTTTTGATGGGGATGCCGATCGAGTAGGTTTAGTCACGAATAAAGGGGAAATGATTTGGCCGGATCGTTTAATGATGCTTTATGCTCGTGAATTATTAACACGCCTTCCCGGAGCAACTATAGTTTTTGATGTGAAATGCTCTAGTCATTTAGAGGCTGTGATCAAAGAGGCGGGCGGTGTACCTAAAATGTGTCCTACTGGCCACTCTATTGTGAAGCACATAATGAAAAAAGAAGGAGCTGCTTTGGCTGGTGAAATGAGCGGCCACTTGTTTTTCAAAGATCGCTGGTATGGATTTGATGATGCACTATATAGTGCTTGCCGTTTACTTGAAATCATTGGCGCTTCGGAGATGACGGTAAGTGAACAATTTGAAGTCATTCCTAATAGTGTTAATACCCCTGAGTTAAAAATTGCCATAGCGGATGATGAGAAATTTCAGTTTATGAAGCGGTTTAATGAAATGGCAGAATTCCCTCCTCAGGCACGTGTCATTGCAATTGATGGTTTGCGTGTGGAGTTAGATAAGGGCTGGGGGCTGTTGCGTGCATCAAATACAACTCCTTGTCTCGTTGCTCGTTTTGAAGCAGAAGATGAACAGAACCTGGAACAAATTCAGCAGTTATTTAAAAAACAAATGCATTTATTAGATAACAAATTGGAGTTGCCATTCTAGTATACGGTTGTAACCTGGGTGAAGGTACAGCCTTTACCCGGGTTTCTTAAGTTATAGCTCAAAAAGTAAAGTATTATTTTTCTATTGCAAAGTATTCTAGAAAAGAACACACTATGTTCAATTCATGATGAATTTTTTTACTATGATAAATGGAGTTTACGCTTGGAACATTTAAAGTCACTTGATCCTTCCAAAATATCTCATACTATAAGCATGAGCGGAGCAGACAAGCCCATTATAACGATTGGCCATGGTTGTCATTTAACCATCGCTTCTTCACAAGTATTAGCACAATATTCATCTCCGGTTGCTTTACCACCAAAGGCTATGGAAGTAATCGAGGCTTCATATCAGTTTTTGAAAGTTCATGTTGATTCGAGAGTTCCCATTTATGGTGTCAATACCAATTTTGGTGATCAGGTTCGCTATATCGATGCTGCTTTAAAAGATACTGAGACTCTGGATTATTATGAGTCGATTAATGAGCGACAAGAAAACATCATTCGCTCTCTTTCTTGCGGCTTGGGCACAATTGTTGCGCCTCATATCGTTCGAGTGACTATGATGCTGCGCGCCCATTGTCTGGCGCAAGGTTATTCAGGTATTCACCCCGAATTGATTAATTCACTTTTAGATTTTCTGAATGCTGGTATTACCCCCGTTGTTCGTTGCTATGGTTCTATTGGCGCCAGTGGTGATCTTATTCCTCTTTCCATGATTGCAGCCGCACTTATTGGCGAGCCGGTCGCGGTAACTTATCAGAATAAAATAATGCGGGCACCCGAGGCGATTCAATTAGCTGGCCTTAAAGCTTATAAACCTGTGATGCGTGATGGGCTCGCCCTTATTAATGGCACATCATTTATGACGGCAATAGCCAGTCTGGCAGTTTATGATTTGCACCGTTTATTCAAGCAAATGCTGACCGCAATTGCGATGACCTTAGAGTCATTGCTCGTAATAAGCAGTGCTTATCATCCGATGGTGCATCAACTGAAAAAGCAAAAGGGTGAGACCACCATCAATCAATTTTTTATTGATTTCTGGGAAGGTAGTCAATTATTGACGGATTTAGATGAATTACGGACAACTGATTATACCTATAAACCAGTGCAAGATTATTATTCAATTCGCTCTGTTCCTCAAGGATTTGGTCCATTTCAAGAGAACTTGGAACGTGCGATTCGCTGGATAGAAAATGAAATGAATTCCGTTAATGATAATCCTGTCATTGATGTTGTTGCGAATACTATTCATCATAGCGCAAATTTTATGGGTTATTACATCACGGATGCATGCGATATTTTGAAAATGAATATTGCCCAGGCCTCTACCTGGATGCATGCATTACTTGCAAACTTAGTTCATCCTCGTAAAAATCATAATTTACCGGTGAACTTAGTTCCTAATCCTGGAATGCACAATGGTTTTCGCTCGATGCAACTGCTGTCAGCGGCACTGGCAGTACAAAATCGTAAATTAGCCCAGGCACATCAGTCATTTACTCTACCAACAGAGGGTGATAATCAGGATGTGAATAGTTTAGGAACACATGCGGCTCTTGATTTTCAAGAATCAGTCGCTAATTTGGAACGTCTCACCGCGATTTTGTTGCTCGCTGCAACACAGGCACTTGAATTAAGGGGCATTGAAAAAGCGGGTAAAAGAGCTCAATCTATTTACCACACGGTTCGTCAGTACTCTCCAAAAATAGAACACTGCAGACCCATGACAGAAGAGATTGAAATGATTATCAATTTATTAAAGGATAGTAAAATATAAAGGAGTAAAACGTGCGTCGGTCTCATTTATACCTAGCGCTTTCTTCGTTCTTTCTTGTTTCTCCAGTTTTAGCAACATCCGATTTTAACCTGCCTTTTGTTAATACTGCGGGCTTAGGTGTGGCTTATGCCGATTGGGCTACTGCCGCCAGTGATGCAAGTACGGCTTATACCAATCCGGCGGGTCTGGTTAAACTGGCGCATCAACAAATAGTAGGGAATGCATTAGGTATCATAGGTACTACTCGATTCACGGGAACTGCAACGACGCCAACATTTCCATTCCCATTCCCTGTTGTTGAATCAGGAGTGGCACGGAGCCAAATTAGGGCTTTTCTACCCTCATTTTATTATTCGGCGCCTCTAACTCAGCGCGTTGCGTTTGGTTTTAATGTAACTACTCCCTTTGGGCTGGGTACGAATTATGGTTCTACGCGATCTTCTATAGCACGCTATGCTACAACACGTGCCCAGGTTGTGGGAATTGATGTAGGTCCAAGCTTAGGGTTAAAAGTAACAGACCGTTTTTCTTTGGGTGCGGGATTTGATGCGCTGCATTTGGCCTTTACTCTGAATAATATGTATGGACCGCCTGTTTCTTTCCCTTTTGATTCAAGGCTCGAGAACCACTTAAGTGGCTGGGGATATGGATGGCATGGTGGTGCATTATTTGATTTTTCACCAGAAACACGGATTGGTTTAAGTTACTACTCTCGAATTTCACTTACGACGACGGGTCATAGTACAGTTACTGCGCCTGCAATAGGGCCTTCAGTAGCAATCTTCAGAACCAATCAACAAGAAACAAAGGCGGCCTTACCAGCCCGAGCTGAATTGAGTTTGCAACATGATTTCACAAAACGTTGGACTGGAATGGCTACAGTTTTTTACACCAACTGGAGTACATTTAATCAAATAAGAATGGAAAATACGCAAACTCCAATGGGAGTAACGCTTCCGGTAACGATTCCTTTTAATTATCACAATTGTTTTGATTACGCAGTTGGCGCTACATATAAGGCAACTGAAAAAATATTATTCCGCGGCGGTATACAGTTTATGAGCACTCCTTCCAATGATCGCGATCGGGGTATTGCTGATCCTGTGGGTAGCGCAACCATTCTGGCCATAGGCGCTCATTATCAACAAGATGCGAATTTAGGCTATGATGTGGGAATTGGGCATTCTTTCTTTAACCCAATGTCGGTGAATCTGGTTACTCCGTTGACTGCTCTTAAAGGGAATACCCACACTCAAACAACAGCAATTGGTGGACAAATTACCTGGAGTTTTGCATAGTCTTCATTTTCTTGGTCTGAGGGCACGTAACGAGACGGAGCGCCAATTCCTGTGACAAATGAGTAGGCAGTATTGGACGTTGTGATAGCAAACATAGCCTTCACTTGGTTACATAGATAGTTTTTGGCCCTCTTGCTCTGATTTTTGGGCTTGGATCATATCTTCAACTTTGCTTACAGAATCTGTATCTAATGAAAACATCCTGGTTACTAAATCTTGTCCTTTTGATAGGATCGCATAAGAACTACTTTTTTTGAAATCAGTTACAAAATGTTCGAGTGTTTCTCTATCTTTTATTTTAGATAATTTATTTTCAAAATCAGTCCATTGTACTGTAAATACGTGAAAGATTAGGTGGTGATGCGATTTTTTAGATTTGTTCCTCTAGTGCGACTTGAGTTTCACGTTCTTCTATTCGCTCAACAATATTATCTGCAATTGCTTGTTGTCGCCATGTTCCCCTATGGAATTTTTCAATACCAAATTCTTCAATGTGTTTACCTCCTGGTGCATCTTCAGCAAATGAGCTTAGTTTGCACAATAGGGCGTTAGTTAAGGGGCCCCTTGTTTGGTTTAGGCCATCATATAATGAAAAAATAACAAGGTGCCCGATTAAGTCATCTCTCGAATTGGAAGACATGATTTGACTTCCTGCTCCATAAGATTGATATTCATACCCCGATCTAGCTTTAAATGCCTCCACATCAAGTTGAATACGTTCAAGGTGTTCTGGAAAATAGAACTGACATCGTTCTACATAGCCATTAAGCATCGCCTTACAAGTGCCTTCGCCTGGTGTCGGATTATACATAGCCCATACATCAGGTAAGATAAAGGTATCTTCGTCATAATATTTTTGATCTTCTTCTGTAACCCTTGGAAACCATATATCTTGAGGTTGATTATTGATCAAGTATTCAATTGATCTGACGGTTGAGGTGGTATCTAAATAGTATCCGCCATATTCTTCGAGTATTGCGGCTTCCAGAATATCTTTTTGAGCGGAATATGCATTATTCTCTCCTAATAAATCAACAGTCTTTTTTAAGTTTTCTCGTTCTTCTTCAGTTAAATGTTTGGCATTTTTATAAAGATCTTCAATGGGCTTTAGTGTAATGTCTGGATCGAGATACTCTGCTTCCTTGATTCCTCCAATTAGGTCTTCGGGTACCCACATTATTATCTCTTGATCTTGAGGGTTAGGATCATCTGCATCTCTATTTTTCTTTGTATTCATTACATATTCTTTCAATTGCTGGGCTAATGCATTAGGGCCATTTTTAAATGAATCCTCATGCTTACCAGTCGGCAAACGACCCATCCAGATATAATGAAATTTATTTGTAGCCATTCAAATACCCTATTGAATTTATTCAGCTAAATACTCATCTACTTGATTGTATGATTTCATGCTGAGCTAACAGATTTCATATTTTAAAGTTAGCACATTATTTAACCTTAATGACTGATATGCAAAGAAAACTCAGTATCAATCGTGACTTAATATGATTCATTATGATGCTATAATGCACTATTAATTATTGATTAAATTATCTTCTCATGATTTTAAATTTAAGGAATGTCACTGATGCCCCAAGGAATAATTAAAGTACATGACATTGAAGGTTTTGATCTTTTAGTTAACGAGTATAAAAATAAACGGGATCTACGATTTGAGTTTTCTCCAACTCATCCGGTAACAAATAAAATGGGGGCGATCTGTAAAACCCTCATGGAAAATTCAATGAATAGTCTTTGCTTAGACTTCACTAATCATCCCCTAAGTGATGAAGATATTTCTGAGCTCGCTACTTTTTTACAATCGGATAAGTGTCCTGACTCTATAACGCTCATATTAGCCAAAACTTCGCTTAGTATAAAATCATTAGGGATCTTGGCTGATACTGTTGCTCAAGGGGGCCGCGCTTCTGAGGTTAAATTGGGACTTGCAGGTAATAGACTAGGAAATGAGGGAGCCATAATGCTTGCTCATGCTTTGCAGTCAGATCATTGCCCATCAAAAGTGTCGCTAAACTTAGCCAATAATGACATTTCAGATAAAGGGTTCATTGAATTAGCAGCGATGCTTAAATTACCAAGTAGTATTCATAAATTATCGTTAAATTTATTATTTAATCCAACAACTAAGCTTGGTTCTGCAGCTCTAATAGAGGGTATGGAATGTGGTACAAAAAAGGATAGTTTAAGTATCATGTATGAATTTAGTAAACATGGAACAGGCGTTATCTGCAGTTTGGCCAATACATTAAAGTCTAATAAATGCCCAGAAGAATTATCACTGCAATTCGGGGTTAAACACCTCACGACGAACGAAGTTAATATATTATTCGAGGCCCTAAAGACAATAAAGAGCCCTAATCAACTGGAGTTAGACTTAAGTGAGCAAGGGTTAAAAGATGAAGGCTTTGCCATCATTTTAGATGCATTAGAACATATGCCTGATGACTTAAAAATAAAGCTTCATTTGGTATACAATGCGATTAAACAAGATGGAGCTCAAAAACTATCTAATTTTATTCGTGCGAATAAAATTCAATCTGAAGTTTATATGGATTTGACCGAAAACTCTTTTGGTGGTGAGGCTGGAAGACACAAGATTCACGATGCAATTGTTACAAATCCTCAAATCCTAAATCATTTGTCAATTCAAGGACCAACTCAAGATATAGGTGAACTTTGTAGAAGTATTCGTGAACGGTCATCAGAGATTAATCATGGAGAAAATTCAGGGTTTACTATATAGAGTCTGTTGACATTTCACTTGATTCTGACTACTTCTCGCGCTTTATGCGCTAGATCTATGCAGGGACAGACTAAAATGTACCGCATTTTTAATGCAGCCGTTGCTGGATTCCGCGCAGAACGTAGGCTATTTAAGCAATTGTCAACAGAGTCTAGTCAAATTTTTCGTCTTATTTTGAGATATCGTAGTATGTTTGTATTCGTAATCTTACAAATACAAACATGCTGATTACACTGATTTCAATCTATGCTGTATTTAGATTGTAATTAAACCTCACATTCTGCCTCATTAAAACACATGAGCTGTTTTGTAATTTTTTTAATTACTTTTGTTCTTATTTCTTTTTCTCTTATAAAAAGATGCCCACTATCAAATTCATGGAACTCGCAATGCTCTAATGAATGCTCAGCCCATCCGTAATGGTCTGTAGGAGCGACCCAGGTATCTTGTTTGCCCAAGAATACCGTAGTGCCGAACGTTAAGGGCGATTCATCACGATAATTATAGTTTCTAACGATGTTCATATCGCCTATAAAAATGGGCAGTAACACTTTAATAATGCTCTTGTTCATTCGCTCATCGCTGTAATCAACGATACCATTTGCTTTAAATACGGTAGATAAGGCGGTTAATTGATCATCGTCTAACTCACTGATTCGTTCCGAATTTAAATCAAATAAATTGATATTCATTTGTTGTAGTTTTGCAAGCAGATTATCCAAACTTTTGGAGGGTATACGTGGATCTGGATAGGCCGATGCAAATAGATGTGCTGGCTGCGGCAGATGATGGCGACGTAAATATCGACTCAGTTCAAATCCAATAAGTGAACCAAAACTATGGCCAAAAAACGCAAAAGGTAAATTGAATTGAGGTTTTAGCTGATGGGCTAATAATGAAACCAAGGTATCGAGGTTATCAAGAGGTTGCTCCTCCATCCGATTTTCTCTACCTGGCAACTGTATCGGACACACCTCTATAAAATCAGGGAATTCCTGTTGCCATTCGCGATAAATTGAAGCACCACCGCCACCGTATGGAAAACAAAACAAGCGTACTTGGGCATTTGTTTGTATTTTTCGATTGGTGATCCAAAGCGTATCAAACTGGGTTTTAGGTTCAGGGGGTTCTTGTTTGGAACCTATCCATTGGCTTGCTAATACATATTCAGCAATCTCATTGATTGATGGACCTTGCATCATCAAGGGTAAAGAATAAGTGACACCAACGGTTGTTTCTATGATTCGGATTACTGCTAGTGCCATCAGCGAATCCATTCCTAGTTCATGTAAGGACTGAAAAGGGCTTATGTCATTTTGTGGCATGGAAAAGATCATGGCAAATTGCTCCATTAAATGATGGATTAATTTGTCTTTACACGCTTCATAGGGCAGTGATAAATCGAGTTGGAATTGAGATTGAATGTCCATGATTTGATTAATTTGCATCGTATCATTGAGTATGCTCATGTACAGGTCATGGCAAATGGCGATTACTTCATAGTTTTTATCCAGCAAGTACCAATCAGCAATGATGTGTTTTCCTTCTGGATGCAGCTCCTTTAATTTAGTGTATATATATTTCTGGTCTTCTAGTGAGCCATAAAATTCAAGAGCTCCCATATGTGATGCAATATAGGGTTTGTTGAATTGTTTAGGCAGTAATAAAAAGAGTGTCTGAATGCAGGCGTCAATGATTCCTGGATGCATTTGGGTTACAAATTGTTTTCCGCGCTCTGAGATTTTGGGTTCGCGTAACTCACAAAACAATTCCTCACTATTGGCCCAATATTGATGGGCCCAGCGAATCGTATCACCAGCAGGCATGCCCATGCTTGTTATTCGGTTATAAAACGTTTCCATAGTTCCTGAGACAGAACGTCGTTGCATGAGTTCTGTCTTGGTTTTAAGTTGGTTGGCGTAAGGAGTGGTATTCAGGACTAAAATACCGGTCGCATGTTCTACCCAGTGTTTTTTGCCATCATTGCTGTAAAAGCGGAACGCTAAGGTGTCGCTTTCTTCACCTGTTTCAATGATGAGATGTACTAAAACAGTTTTTCCATCCAGGACCAATATGGGTGATAAATAATTAAGGTTTTGCACCCTAAACGAAACGGTTTGTTGTAATTGTTTTGCTGCATACGCTAACATTTCCAGGTAATAACCCGCATGCAACACATAAAAGGTATCTTGTATTTCAGGCATTACTTTTGTATCAAAGACAAATTCAAATTGTCGTGCTGCTAAAGGTGAGGGGAGGGTTTTTCCTCGCATAGGGTAGGTTATAGCAGCTTTATCATTAAAACCTTGATCCAGGGTTGGCCAATATATTTTACGTTGCCATGGATAAAACGGCATATCCAGAGGGGGATAAGTGCGTTCTTCTTCATATTTTTTCCAATCAATTGGCACTTGGTTTACATAGTTTTTTGCCAAGGTCGCCAAGTCCATTGCTGCGAATTCCGCTATTTTAGTTGGATGAGTGGATTTTTTTTGCTCGTTGTTAATAAAAACAGACTCATTTGGGGCATCAAAATTGGCTCGTAGTGCCGCCAATTTTTGATACAGATCCGCAACTGAATCTGTAATTATTGCCAAACGTTGCGCAAAATGAGAACGCCTGATGTGGAGGTTATAACAAACCTGTGCCAAATTCGTTTCTGGATGATTTTTTAAATAATCACACCAAAGACCAATCAAATCAGCTAATGCAGCGGGCTCTTTTGCCGAAAGCGTAAATAATTCTTTATCTTTAGGAATGTTGTTGGTAAAAGTGGGTTGCTCATTTATAGAGGGTTCACGTAATACAAGATGAGCATTGGCTCCACCGAAACCAAAACCACTCACTCCAGCAATGCAGACATCACTGTATCTGGGTAATTTTTCTGCTTTACTTGGAATGCACAAAGAATAACGCTCAAATGGGATATGTGGGTTTGGATTAACAAAGTTAAGATGGGGTGGAATTAAACCATTTTTTAGAGCCAAAGCGACTTTAATTACACTCACGATACCTGCGGCAGGCTCCAAATGTCCTACATTGGTTTTCACAGAACTAATCCAACAAGGTTTTTCAGCATCACGATTTTTGCCAAGTACTTCGCCTAACGCTTGAATTTCAATAGGGTCACCTAGAAATGTACCCGTTCCATGGCATTCAACATAGGAAACATGCGCCGGATCGGTTTTAGCCATTCGATAAGCAGATCGCAATAATTGTTCTTGTTGTAAGCCATTAGGAGCAGTTAAACCATTTGTTTTACCATCTTGATTCATCGCACTCCCAGTGATTACTGCATAGATCTTATCTTTATCCTGTAATGCATTGGCAAGCGGCTTCAAAATAATGGAGCCGGCTCCTTCACCTTGTACATAACCATCTGCTTTGGCATCAAAAGTATGGCATTGTCCGGTAGGAGAAAGCATAGTCGCTTTAGCCAAAACAGAATGAACGGAAGGTAATAAATTGATATTTACTGCACTGACAAGCGCAGTATCACACAATTTGGCTTGTAGGTTTAAACAGGCTAATTGAATGGCGATGAGCGAAGACGAACAGGCCGTATCTAATACAAGGCTCGGTCCGCGTAGATCGAACAAATAGGATAAACGATTGGCTGCCATGCTGATGGCGCTTCCTGTAGGAATAAACAAAGCATCCATATCTGAATCGAGTTTTTGCAAGTGGCCAAACTGACTTGCATATAAGCTGGAGAAAACGCCCATATTGGAGCCTGCTAAAGCGTCAACGGTTAAACCTGCATCTTCAAGGGATTCGTAGGCGACTTCCAATAAGATACGTTGTTGTGGATCCATTCGCATTGCTTCACGAGGGCTAACACCAAAAAAATAGGCATCAAACGCTTCAATTTGCCGCAGATAGCCTCCCCAATAAGGCAAATTGGTATCACGCTGAGTTACTTCTCGAGTACCTTGCAAAAGCTTCCAACGTTCGTCAGGTATTGGCGAAATGACGTTCTTGCCTTGGCATAATAACTCCCAAAACTCTTGAGGGTTATTGGCTTCGGGTAAACGACAACTCACTCCAATAATTGCCACTGGATCAAATATCTTGTCGTTCTGTTCCTGCAAAAGCTTCTTGAGCTTTTGGATCATTAATAATGATTTTTTTAAAGTAGTTGTATCATTCATAAGCCAGCTCTAATTCTTTTAATTCCAATTCAAGCAATTCATTCAGTTGTGCCTCATTTAATTGATCCAGATCAAGAGTTTTCTCGGCACTACAAAGAGGTGCAGGGGCCGGCTCAATGTTAATTTGCACGCGTTGCATGATGTACTCGGTAAGTTGTTTCAGTGTAGGGTAGCGATATAAGTCCATAGGGGCGACTATGTCAGGGAAATGCTTACCCAGTTGCTCGGTATAATCAATGCCAGTAATGGAATCCATTCCATATTGTTGGAAGGGGGCTTCTCTGTCAATTTCAGTAACGTCCAATCCTAATACTGAAGCAAAGAGGTTCAAGACTAATGCTGTAATTTCTTCCTGATTTAATGAGGAAACAACCGTTGCTTGCGTATTTGCAGCATATTCAGCAACCAAATGTGTAAAGAAATCAAGCTGTTTGGCGGTAGCATTTACCTGTAAAAATTTCTTCCATTGAATCTTACATACTGTAATTTCAGCAGGATTTAATCTAAGAAGAACATGAAACAATGCAAGACCCTCTTTAATACTTAAAGAAGCCATGCCAACGGCATCTAAAAATGCATCATGATTATGTCTGTGGCTCATTCCTTTTTCTGACCAGGCGACCCAGTTAATACTTGATGCGGGTAAGTGCAAACTACGACGATATAAAGCAAGGCCATTCATAAACTCATTAGCTGCAGCATAAGCACTGAGTCCTGCCATACCAAAATGGGGAACCGCTGCAATGGATGAAAACAGCACGAAACAAGATAATGGCGCTTGCAAAAAGAGTTCATGCAATACCAGCGAACCCTGTATTTTTACGCGTAACACATCACGCCATAATGCTTCATCCATTTCGGCAATGGTGACATTATCGGTAGTGACGCCCGCTAAATGAAAAACGCCATCAATGGATTGTTGCCATGCTTTTTCGGCTTCCATAATGGCCTGGCGCATTTGTTCTTGATTCGCAACGTCTACCGCAGCATACCTAACTTGCGCCCCTTTAGCTTCTAACTGTTTGAGCCAGGTATTTTTCTCTAATGTTTTTGATGAGAGTTCTGTCGTTCCGGTAAGCAAAACAAAACGTGTTCCTTGGGCGACAATAAATTCTGCTACTTCATAACCTAAGGCACCCAGCCCTCCAGTAATTAACGCAGCTACAGGAGTTTTCCAGGAGGAAGGCATCTCATGATTGGGTGTTGTCCCATGAGGAATGAAGCGAATGGTGTAGCGTTCAGCGGCACGATAAGCAATATGATTTTCTTGGGCTTGGTAATGCCCCAATTCCTTGACCAGGATTTTGGTATTATGTTCTATACCTTCATTTGCATCCAAATCAAGTAGTAAAGCTTGGTATTTTGCTTGTTCGGCGGCAAAAATACGGGTCATGGACCAGAGATGATGTTGCCAGATATTGATGGTATCGGAAGAATTAACCTGTTGCGCTGATTGGGATGCAAGACAGAAGGTTAATTGATGTGACCACGAATGCTGCACTAGGGCTTGCAACAAATATAATAATGCCAAACTAGGATCGCTATGGTTTTCTTTAAGTGCAGGACATAAATAGATAACGCCTTTTAAATTGTCTCTATATTGGGCGTGAATTGTGGCAAAGAGCAGTTTATAATCAGTTTTTTGTGACGCATTGATGGTGAATACATCGTTTTCAATCATGGCGTATTGATCGCGAATAAAACAATAAATACCTCTATTCTCGCCAAGTTCTTTTTTTAATGAAGGTACGGATTCTGGCTCACAGAAAATAAGCCATTTTCCTTCGCTATTGATTAATCCAGGCTGGGTTGCTTGAGGTTTTTTCTCCCACTGGGTAGTGTAAAGCCAATCCTGGCTATCAATCATTTCAGTGTTAGCAACAACCGCTTGAATCGCGGGTTCCACCACTATAGGTTGCGCCATAGGTACTATTTCTACTTCTTTTGTAGGTATCCAGCAGCGTCGTTTAGCAAATGGATACGTAGGTAAAGAGACAATATGCGGCAATTGTTGTTGGTATAATTGTTCCCAATCCACTTTTGCTCCATTGACCCAATGTTGAACCAATTCTTCATAGCGTGCATCACGAATTAATTCAGCAATCGGTTGTAGGTTACTTTGAGAATGATGATTTATCCAGGTTTTTGTGCCCTTGTGTTGAGGATAGTTTGCAAGTGCCACAAGTAATTCATCTGTATTTGATACAATTACCGCGAAGCGTGCTGCCATATGTTCACGTCCTGTTTGTAACGTGAAGCATGCATCTCTAAGCCATTCTTTATGTTTTACATGGCTGTTTTGCAGTATATAACCATGCATTTGCTGTATTTGTGCTGACAAACGTTCTTCGTTTAATGCAGATAATAAAAAGATATATGGAACATTCACCGTGCTCTGCTGTTTTACGGGTGGTATGTATTCTTCAACAATCATATGTACGTTTGCACCACCTGCACCAAAAGAGCTTACCCCGGCGCGACGAGGTACATTATCACCAGGCTGCCAATCAGTGTATTCTTGTTGAACATAAAAAGGAGAGTTTTGAAAATCAATAAACGGGTTCAATTGCGTGGTATGTAATGTAGGCGCTAATTTTTTGTGGCGCATTTGTAAGAGTACTTTTGCCAATTGTGATACGCCTGCTGCGGATTCCAAATGTCCAATATTGGATTTGACTGAACCAACGGCACAAAATTGTTTGTCTTCCGTATAGTGTTCAAAGGCATCTTGCAAACCACGAATCTCTATAGGATCTCCTAAGGCTGTACCTGTGCCATGTGCTTCAATGTAAGAGATGGTTCGCGCATCAATATCGGCATTTTTTAAAGCTTGCAAAATCACCGCTGCTTGGGCGTTAGGATTGGGAACAGTATAACCGCTGGTTTTTCCCCCATGGTTCATGCTGCTGCCTTTAATAATCCCGTAAATCATATCATTATCAGCAATTGCATCAGCTAAAGGTTTCAACAAGACAGTGCCGACGCCTTCTGAGGGTACATAACCCGTACCTCCATCCGAAAAACTTGTACATCGGCCTTGCTCGGACATAAAATTAAAACTGCCCAAAAAGTGATACTTACTCGGGTGTAACGACAAATTCACCCCGCCAGCGATTGCCATGGCACAATCACCACGCAAGAGGCTTTCACACGCCAGATGAATTGCCGCCAGCGAGGAAGAACACGCTGTATCGACAACAAAGCTTGGACCATTTACATCAAGAAAGTAAGAAATTCGGTTTGCTACTGAGAATGATTGGATATCCAATGGCACTCGATTTCCTTTTTGCCATTCTTCTGCGATAAACAATGGGTAAAAATTATAAGTCACCCCAGCAAAAACGCCGACTGAATTTTTGGCTTTTCGCTTTAATTTGTCTCGTGTATAACCTGCATCCTCCAGCGTGGACCATACTGACTGCATAAACAAACGCTCTTGTGGATCCATCAGTCCTGCATCACGTGGCGAGATATTAAAAAACAGGGGATCAAATTTATCGATATCCGGAATAAAACCTCCATGTGGGAAATAGTGTTCTTCACCTCCAATCTGTACTGGATAGTCTTTATAATTCCAGCGCTCAACAGGAACCTGACCCACACAATCCCGTCCGGAACTTAAGTTTTGCCAAAACTCATCCATGGAGTTGGCCATTGGAAATGTGCCGCTTAAACCAATAATGGCAATGTCCTTAGATGAATGATTAGCATGTTTGAAGGTAGAGGTTATGGGTTTAACCGTTTCCATATCAAGGGGGGCTACCATCGGCGTAACATCACTCTCAGACACAAGCGCAGACAATTGTTCCTTATGATTTTTTATAAAATATTTAGCTAAATCATTTAATCGGTTACGTTCGTAGAGTAATGTTTTGGGTAAGGTACCGAAGTCTTTTTCCAACCGGTTCGTAATTTCCAAACCGATCAAAGAATCAACACCATAAACTTCATAGGTCTCATCCGCTTGGATAAGTTCAGGAGAGGTACGTAATTTTTCTGCGAATATCTGTTGTAAGTAAGCTAAAGTCTGGCTAGAGAAATCCATTATTCCCTTATTAACTATAGGAACCACGGGTTGGGGTGTTGCTATGGAGTTTGTTTCCAGATCATACCAGTAGCGTTGTTTTATGAATGGATAGGCAGGTAACGTACCCATACGCTGAATTCGTTCCTCGACATACAGCTGTTGCCAGTCAATGACATAATGTTTCGTATATAAATCAGCCAGAATAAATAAGTTATGACGATATTGATCGGAGTTCTCTGGCTGGTGCAATTTTTTGATCGCAGCTTGATAAACTTCATCAAATACTGGCCCCTGAATCGTCCAGGTTTGGCCCTCGTTCATCATGCAATATTCAGGAGTTTCATGGTTGCTTAACCCGTTTAATGCATGACACAAGGCATCAACAGAATTGACTACCAACGCACAGCGGTACATAAAATGAGCTCGGCCCACATTTAGGGTAAAACTCAGTGAGGGTAAGGAAATCGTATCCTTATTCTTATGAAGCCATTGCTGCAGGTCGACTATTTTTTGGTGCAAACTTTCCTGCTGTTTGGCTGAAAGTGTGATTAAATAATAGGGTTTCGCCTGATGGTTCTCCATTAGTCTTTGGTGGGGGCGACCCTCCTCCAATACGACATGAGCGTTCGTTCCACCAAATCCAAAAGAGCTGATTCCCGCGCGCAGCGGGATGTCTGCGCCGAACTCATTTTTGATGCGTTGCCAAGCCCGAGTTTCTTTGACAATGGTGAAGGGGGTGTCAGTTAAATTGATATAAGGGTTTAACTCCTGAAAATGTAAAATACCGGGTAGCGTCTCATGAGTCATGGCCAAAAGCAGCTTAATAATTCCTGCAATTCCTGATGCAGGTTCTAAATGACCGATATTTGTTTTGACAGAGCCTAAAGCAATCGAATTTTGCTTTGCTTTCGATGCAAGCAAGGACGAAAATGCGAGTTTTAATCCTTCAATCTCAACAGGATCACCTAAAGCGGTTCCTGTTCCATGAGTTTCAATGTAGGTTACAGTATTGGGATCGATATTGGCCTGTGTGTAAGCGCGAATCAACAATTCACTCTGGGCTTTTGCGTTGGGTGCTGTCAACGATTGCGCTTTACCGCCATGATTTACTGCTGAGGCTTTAATGATCCCATAGATGTGATCGCCATCTTCTTGTGCTTGTTTTAAAGGTTTTAGCAAAAGGCTGGCGACTCCTTCACCTTTAACGTAGCCATTTGCGCTTTTATCAAAAGTTTTGCAACGACCATCTGCAGATAAGGCGCCCAATTGACTCGTAACTACTAGGGTGTCTGGGCTCAAGATGAGACTAACGCCGCCCGCGATAGCCAAATCGCATTCGCCTTGGCGAATTGCTTGTACTGCGCGATGAATTGCAACTAAAGAGCTTGAACAGGCGCTATCGATGGCTTCACTTGGTCCTTGGAAATTGAAAAAGTAGGAAACACGATTGGCAATCATGCTGTGCGAGTTTCCTGTTGCAATAAATCCATGATGTTCATTTTGCTGTTTGGCAATTAAAGTCTGATATTCACTGAACTCAACGCCAGCAAAAACCCCAACATTTTGCGAGGATAATGCAAAAGGATCGTAACCTGCATCTTCAATGGTTTTCCATACCGTTTCCAAAAAGAGTCGTTGTTGGGGATCCATAAGATTCGCTTCTCGGGCCGAAATATTAAAGAATCCCGCATCGAATTGATCAAAATTGTTGATAAAAGCACCCCATTTGGAGTTACTTTGATGTGCTTCATTTCCATAATAATCACGCCAGTTCCAGCGTTCTTCTGGGATCTCGGTGACTAAATCATGGCCTTCAACCAAATGCTGCCAAAATGCAGCTGGATTATCTGATTGTGGGAAAATCCCTTGCATACCAATAATGGCAATTGCTTCAGTTTCGCTCGTTGCAATACACTTTGGTTTTACTGTAGGGGCATTCATTTGCAGGTGTGCTACTTCGTGGTGTGCCTGAGCCACGGCTTGCGGAAATTGGTTAATCAGGTATTCACCAATTAAGCGCACACTGCTGTGTGTAAAGAACACGGCAGGGGTGAATTCGATTTGGTAGTGTTCTGTGATCTTTTTAGCCAATTGAATAAAATGTACGGAATCCATCCCATATTCACCAAGATTTTTTTCCAGTGCAATCCGGTGTGGCGGTATTTTCAATATCTGAACGACTTGCCGAATAAGATAAGCATTCAGTTTATCAACGAGTGCATTTTGGGTTAATGCCAAATTGGCTTGTCTATTCTCGGCAGAGGTCAGTTGTTCTTCATCAGAATACCAATAATGTTCCTTAGCAAAAGGATAAGTAGGTAAGGAGATTTTTTTCCTGGATTCACCTGCATGAACTTGATGCCAATCTAGATTTTGACCTTCAACATAGAATTTTGCCAGCGCGAGCAAAGTCTCTTTATATTGAGACGGATGCGACAATTGCTGTATTAATATAGGTACGATGGTGGAGTTAATTAGTGCATTTTCAGCATTTTTTCCAGCGTGTATTTGCACAAACAATGGCGCGGTATGTTGCTGTGCTTTAAATTGTTGGATTAATTGGACTGCTTCATCAAGCGTGCTTACCACCATAGCGCAACGGCAGTCAAAATGACTTCTGCCTGCATTTAAGGTGTAACTCACTTGTTCGAGTTGGGCTAATGGATTTTGTTCGAACCAGCTTAATAAATCATCGAGACGTTGATTTAAAGCCAATTCGGTTTTGGCAGATACTGTGAGCAAATAATGCGATTTGTTGTTTGTCGGTGAAGGCAGTACCTCCGGTGCTTCAGATAAAATTAGATGCGCATTAGCACCTCCAGCACCAAAAGAGCTGATCCCGGCAATTCGTGGCACATTGGGTGATGGTTGTTGCCATTTGCTAACGGTTTGCTGCACACGAAACGGTGTCGTCGACCAATCTATGTTGGTGTTCAAAGTTTCCGAGAACAAAGAAGGCACCAAGGTCTGGTATTGTAATTGCAACACCACTTTGGTTACTGCAGCAATTCCTGCCGCAGACTCACAATGACCGATGTTAGATTTTACTGAACCAATGGCGCAATGGTATGGCATGTGTTTTTGACTAAATACTTTATTTAATCCGGCCATTTCAATCGGGTCGCCAAGTGAGGTTCCGGTGCCATGCGCTTCTATATAACTCACATGTGCTGGATTAATATGGGCTTTTTGGTATGTTTCAGCAAGCAATTTGGCCTGTGCGTTGGGGTTAGGTACGGTGTAACCGTTTGTTTTTCCACCATGATTAAGATGACTGCCTTTAATCACCGCATAAATAAGATCTCCATCGGCTAATGCTCTATCCAAGGGTTTTAATAGTATTGCACCGACGGCTTCACCGGGTACATAGCCATCGCCACCCTCTCCAAAACTTCGGCAATGCCCGTCACTTGCCAAAAATTTTCCATGACTTAGCAACAGATATTTATTGGGATGCAAAGAAAGATTCACGCCACCAGCGAGCGCCATCTCACATTCGCCTTCGTGAATGCTCTGGCAGGCTAAATGAATTGCAGTAAGGGAGGAAGAGCACATCGTATCCAGCGCAATACTCGGGCCATGAAAATCAAAAAAATAGGAAACTCGATTGGCGATTGAAGCAAATATGGAGTTTGTTGGCACAAATGGATTCGGATGAGCCGGTTCATTACCAAATAACTGATATTGCCCATACATCACGCCTACATAGACGCCTACTTTTTTTCCGGCTAATGTTTCATGGGCATATCCGGCATCTTCTATGGTTTTCCAGGCTGTTTCTAAAAATAATCGCTCCTGGGGATCCATCATTGCAGCTTCGCGTGGCGAAATATTAAAAAACAGGGGGTCGAATTGATCGACATCGGTTAAAAAACCACCCCATTTACTGTATGTTTTTCCGGGATTGTTTTGATCTCCATCAAAATAGTCCGCCAACGCCCATCGCTCCTTGGGAATTTCTCGGATACAGTCCTTTCCTGCGTATAGATTATGCCAAAATGTGGTTAAATCTTTAGCTTCTGGATAACGTCCGTTCATACCAATAATGGCGATATCTTGCGACTTCGGTGTATTTCTTGTAACACTGGGCGAGATGGCCAATGGAAGAATTGAATTTATCAGAGTGACTTCAACATCAGTTAAGTGTGGCATTAATTCATTGGCATGATGTTCCATGAAGTATTCGGCTAAATCGGCCACATTTCGGTATTCAAAAAATAATGTTTTGGGTAATGCACTAAATTCATTGGCTAAGCGCTGATTCAGTTGAATGATCATCAAGGAATCAATGCCATAATTTTCGAAAGGTGATTTGGGGTCAATGTGTTCTGGCGGACACTTCAAGGTTTCAGCAAGTATTTTTCTTAAAAAGCGCTCAGTCTGTTTGCGAAAATCCGGGTTAAGGACTGGGCGCTGAGTCGCTATTGATTGGTTTAGTATCGAGTTATTTTGTAATGCACTCGTGAGTTTTTGTTGATACCCCGGGAGCACAATACAATTCGGAGAATGATACTGTAATGCCTGCAAGAATGCGGTGAATCCCTGTTGTGTCGATAAACTGATAATACCCAGGTTTTCTTCAAGGACCTGTTGGTATTCAGGAGCAATGCGTAATCCTCCTTCCTCCCAAAGTGGCCAGTTAATCGAAACAGTATGTCCGAAACAATGACCAAGAGCTCTTTGTCGTTCGCGCTCGCAGGCAAACTCATCTAGAAAACAATTGGCATAAGCATAATCGCTTTGCCCTGCATTACCGAACACGGCAGCGACAGAGGAAAAAAGCACAAAGAACTCTAAAGGTTCGTTAAGCGTTGCTGCATGCAAATTACAAGTGCCATAAATTTTAGGTGCTAACACCTTGGCGATTTCAGGGATTGTTTTATTAACAATAAATCCATCACGGGTAAGGCCTGCCGCATGAATAATGCCATTAATTGCACCAAAACGCTCTTTGGTACTTCGAATAAGGTTCTGGACTTCTTCGTAAGATGACACGTCCGCGGCTATGTAAGCTACCGAGGCATTCTTCTGTTCCAGTGCTGCAATCCGTTTTTGATGCTGCTCCGAAAGGGGTGAACGGCCGGTTAAAACAATTTTGGCTTGATAATGCTCTGCCAAATAAGTGGCAAACAAATAACCGAGTTCTCCCATACCTCCAGTAATTAAATAAACCCCAGATTTCTTAAGCGTCTGTGGCATTACCATTGGGGTAGGATGCGATTCATAATGGCGAACGTATCGATGGTTTTGTGCATCGTAGCGAACTTCAATCTCATTTTGAGTCAGTTCCTGCGCAAGTAGGCCAAGATCCTGTAATTCAATAAAACGGCATGAGATATTGGATTGTTCTTGGTGTAGGCTTTTTGCAAAGCCGACTAAAGCACGTGAATAAAGCGAATGGTTTTTACTAATACAAACTAATTGCACTGGATGCTTGGGCTTTAATTTACAGATTTGGCCTGTTAGCGTTTGAAGCAGATAGTAAGTTCGCTCCAAATTTTTTTGAGTGGAGTCAATTTTTGTAGCTGAATAGGGTTCATCATTGAAGTCTTCCAGAGCAATAATAACGCATTCGCTAGGTGAGTCGAGTATCACATCTGCGGGATAAGAATCTTGTACAAGCAGGGATGAGACAGTCTGAACTGGAACGTGGTCCTTAATTGATTGTATGAATTGCGGGTCACTTCCTAAAATCAGGATGGAGTCTGGATGTTTTGTTGATGAGTGCAGAGGTTGAATATCCCATTTGGGAGAATAATAAGCTACCGTCGCTTCGGGTTTAACAGCCTCATGCACTGCGCACAAGGTAAATCCCGTAATGACCAATAAGAGGGTTCCTTCTGTATCGGTAACTTGAATATTAAATACGGGCATATGCTGGTTATCTGCCGCAGAAATCAAGTTGGCACGTACATAACACGTATTGGTTAAAGCCTTATAAACATCGATTTGTGTTATAGAAAAGGGTAGGTAAAGCAGTTCACGATTTTTAAGCAGTACCTGAGTGGTCTGTAAAATCCCATCGAACATACAGGGATGCAATATGAATTCGTTATTGTTAATGGGGAGGGTTGCAGGCAGGGTAAGTTCTGCCAAAAGGTTATTCTCATCAAAGTTTAGGGTTTGAATGACCTGAAAAGCCGGACCGTAGGTTATCCCTATATTTTTAAAATAGGTATAAATTGCATCGGGGTCTTGAGTTTGGGGCAATGCAGTTTTTAATTCCTGAAGGTTAAGCGCTAGGTGAGGGGCATCGGGAGTACTATCCGCACAATAGATATCGCCACTCATGTAGGAAATAGTCCCATCTTTATCCGTTAATGCAAATGAGACACAATCGGCTTCAGGAACTAAACGGACATGTAGGGGATAGGATAAATCCAGGGTTTTGATCGGTTTTTGCCATGTTATCTTACTTAGTGTGATAACGTGCTGATTATTTGAAGCTAGGCTTACAGCAACGCGAACCATTTCCAAACACACAGCCCCAGGCAAAACTGCTTCATCATTTAACCGATGTTCTTGCAAATAAAATTCATTTCCTGAAAATTGCTTACTAAAAACAGAAGTGGAGAATGTAGATATATTTTCATCGATTAATGGATGCATACCCTGATGCGATTTACTTTTGAGTTCTACCCAATGCGTTTCTTTGGCGAATGGATAAGTAGGAAGCGATATTTTCTCCCTATAATCACCATAGATTGTGCTCCAATCAATCGATTGGCCTTGCAGGTATCTATTGCGTATCCGATTCAAATCGGAAGCATGTTCATGATTTGTATTGGATAGCTCGGTTGCAAGCACGTATTGCTCAATATCTTCGCTGGATGAAATAGACTTCAAATACTCCTTTAATTCTTCAACAGTCTTCACAATCACACAAAAACGCTTGGAAAAATGCTGCCTGCCTGCATTCAGAGTGTAGCTGAGTGCCGCTAAAGAAGGTCCATTTCGTTGTTGCTCCAACCATTTGAGCAACTCAGCAGCTCGTTGCTGCAATGCGGATGTTGTCATTGCAGATAAGCTAATTAGATAGGAAGAATGATTAAAAGATAAGGTTTGGGGGCGCTCTGGACTTTCTTCAAGGATAATATGAGCATTGGCGCCGCCAAAGCCAAATGAACTCACTCCAGCCCTTCTTGGAGTATTTGCTGTTTTCGGCCATTTGGTTGGCTGATTCAGGAGATAAAATGGACTGTCCTCAATCTCAATATAAGGATTTAATTCATTTAAATGTAGGTTAGCTGGTAAAAGTTCATGACGCATCGCTAATAAAATTTTAATGATTCCCGCAATTCCTGCTGCTGATTCCAAATGACCAATATGTGTTTTCACTGCTCCTAATCCACAATATTGTTTGGGTAAGGACTCAAGCTGTTGTTCCAAGGCCAGGTATTGGAATGCTTTTTTTAAGCCATTTATTTCAATAGGATCACCTAATGGAGTTCCCGTTCCATGGGTTTCGATGTATTGAATGGTGTCAACTGTTATTTGCGCGCGTTGACATGCTGCGATGATCACTTCTGCTTGTGCATTGGGATTGGGGGCGGTGAGCGTATTGACATGTCCACCGTGATTCACTGCACTTCCCTTAATCACCCCATAAATATGGTCGCCATCATCTAAGGCCTGAGTTAGTTTTTTCAATAAAATGGCACCCGCGCCTTCACCACGGACATAGCCATTGGCATTTTTATCAAAAGTTTTACAACGCCCATCCTCACTTAACATCCCCGCTTGATTGGCGGCAATAAATGAGGTGGGGGTGAGCAAAGCATTCACTCCGCCAGCAAGGGCAAGATCGCAATCACCGTGTAAAAGCGCTTGGACTGCCTGGTGAACCGCGACGAGGGAACTGGAGCACGCTGTATCAATTGCCTCACTCGGTCCACGCAAGTTTAAAATGTAGGAAATACGATTGGCAATCATGCTGTTCATGGTACCTGTTGTAAGATAGGCGTCCATGACCTCATTTTTCTGCAGCAATTCGGCGTAATCATGATTAAATACCCCTACAAACAAACCCGTTTTCAATGTGGCCAAGGTTGAAGGGCTATATCCAGCATCTTCAATTGTTTTCCAAATGGTTTGGAGAAATAATCGTTGTTGTGGATCAATTAACTCAGCTTCGCGAGGCGAGATATTAAAAAACGTTGCATCAAATTGATCGATATGATCAATAAACCCCCCCCATCTCACAGTCAAATCACGCCAGTTCCAGCGAGATAAGGGGACTTCACTAATGCAATCTTTCCCCTGCGATAAATTATTCCAAAAGGCATCTACATCGGAGGCTTGCGGAAATACACCACTCATTCCGATAATGGCAATATCATTTGATTCATCGCGAAGTGGCTTTTCTTCATGATGCACTGTTTCAACGCTTTGTTCAGCTAATAAGTCGGTATAAAATTTTGCTAAAGTGGCATATTCATATAAAGCAGCCGGGGATAAGGTAAGATGATACGTTTCATTGAGCACTGTAGTGAGATGAATAATATTAATCGAATCGAAGGAATAGCGACTCAGAGGAGCATCTAAGTCGATTTCTTTCTCATCTATGTTGAGTACATTGGCTACTAACGTACTGAATTCATTTTGCTTACCATGGTTTGCATTGTAGTTTGTGGTGGTGTTCTCGGATAAATCCTGAGCCAATACCGCCAGGCTTTGCTCATTAAATAGTGATTGCGCTTTTTTTCGTTGTAATTTGCCACTGCCCGTTTTAGGGATGGCCCCTTTGGGGCTTAAAACCACTTCATGAATATCAACACCATGATGCTTAGTGATTGCATGACGAATTGCATTCTTGATTTCAGGCCATAATGATGGAGGTGTTTCTTCTGCCAGTTCCTGCACAATAATAATTTTTTCTTTGTTTGCTATTTCTGTAGAAAATGCTACTTGCGGAAGTTTTATCTTGAACTGAGAGAGTGCGTGGGCAACCGTGATTTCCAAATCAAGAGGATAATATTTCTTTCCATAAACCACGATGACTTCTTTTAATCTACCGGTTAAATAAATTTCATCATTTAGGATAAATCCAAGGTCTCCCGTTTTAAAATAGTGGAGATCACTGCCTGGAATGGTTGCATGGAACACGGCTTGAGTTTCATCAGGACGTCGCCAGTATCCATGAGCCAGTGATTTGCCGGATAACCAAATTTCACCAGTTTCGCCAGTAGCAACGGGTTGCTTTGTTTCAGGATCAACAGCAATTGCTAGCAATCCTGCCAATAATTTACCGCTGCTGACTAATCGTCGTTGAAGAGGATTTGCATCGGTTTGAGGTGGTAAGGAATGAGGCTCACAACCAAAAGAGGTTACTGCAATTGCACCAGACAATTCAGACATGCCATATGCGGAACAAAACTTATTTAACGAAAATCCGCAAGAACGAAACTTGGTGGCGAAATCAATAAGCGTTTGATATTGAACAATATCCCCCCCATTAACTGCTACTTTCCAGTGTTTTAAATTGAGTTGTGCAAGTTCCATTTCTTTGATGTCACGCACGCAAATATCATAACCAAAGTTTGGGCAACCACTATGAGTTACTCGATATGTTGAAATAGCGGATAACCAGGTAACAGGTTTGTTAATGAATGCGGCCGGAGGCACAATAATGGCTTGTGTTCCGTGATATAAGGGAACTAATATCCCACATACCAGTCCATATACATGAGTATGGGGAGCCCAGGTCAAGGTGATACTCTTTTTGGTGTAATGCCAAGCTTTAATGGTTTCTTGCAAACTATGCTTTAAATTTCCATGCGTGATGATTGCGGCTTTGGGAGTCGAAGTCGACCCCGAGGTATATTGTAGGTAGGCTACGGTGTCATCACTAATCGGGATTGATTGATAATCTTCTGCAGACTGAGTTTTGATTGCATCAGTAGCCAGTACAGGTACCTTTCTCTTTAGGATTGTTTCAATACTTGAATGATACTGAGACAAGCTTAGGACTGCGGTAATTTCAGCATCCTCAGCAATAGTATTCAGGAATGCCTCATGCTTCGCAAATTCATCTATTTTAGGGCAAGGGATTGGTATGGCAATGATGCCAGCATACCAACATCCGATTAAACTGGTTACAAATTCAATTCCAGTCGGATAAAGAAGAATGACGCGATTGCCAGTCATTTGCCGGGTTTGTAATTGTGCGGCAATGATTTTTGCATGGTAATCCAACTCAGCTAAGGTAAGTCCGGCTGTTTTATGTTCACCATCTTCCAAGTAAAGAATTGCTTCTTGATGAGGATATTTTTGGGCTCTGTTTTGTAATACATTAACAATGTTCTGCATGAGCAACTTCCATTTGCTAAATCCCGGTTTGGTTGCATCATGCTATCAATACTCGCAAATAATGTCATCTCCATCTTGAGAGATATTATTGTATTCTAGGTGAGCAAAGCATTACCCGGGATTTACAGATCTCAGTTTATGGTTCGCTACATTTGGGCTACTAATGTATTTGTTTTACCAGTTAGTCAATGCTTCATAGGTATTTGTGGAGTGAGTTTTTAAGAACTCAGAAAAATCTTTGATATCCAGGGGTTTGCTAAAGTAATAGCCTTGCATGATATAACATCCGTTTTCTTTTAAAAATTTAATTTGCTCCAGTGTTTCTACACCTTCTGCTAGACAATCAATATTCATTCGATGGGCCAGGGCAATAGTGTTTATTACAATATTTCTGCTATCAATGCTGACTTCAATATCTTGAATAAAGGTTTTATCAATTTTTATTTTGTTGACTTTAAATAACTTAAGGTTACCAAACTCTGAATAACCGGTACCGAAGTCATCAATCGCTAGAGAGATACCCATTTCGGTAAATTTATTAATAATTGGAATGGCTTCGTTTTGAAATGCATTGGACTCTGTTAATTCCAGCTCAAGGTACTTGGGTGATAGTTTTAGTTGATTTAAAATTTTCTCAATGCGGTCAACAAGATCTTGTTGTATTAGCTGTTTTGCTGACAAATTAACTGAAATAACTAATTTAGAGCCGCTGTTGTGCCATTGTTTTAATTGATGACAAGCAGTGTTTAATACCCATTCACCAATTGGAAGAATCATGCCGTTGGCTTCTGCTAAAGGAATAAACTCCATTGGAGAAAGCATTCCTAACACAGGATTTTTCCAACGTACTAAAGCCTCGGCACCACAAACTGTTCCTGTTCTTAAATCAATAAAGGGTTGGTAATGTAGGATGAGTTCATTGTTTTCAATCGCACGATAGAGTTGATTTTCAATATTCAATTGTCTGGAGGCATCCGCAGTAATTACTGTATTGTAAATGCGTACACTATTTCCCCCGCGCTCGGTGGCTAGTGTTCGTGCTGCCTCTGCGTGTGTAATCAGTGTATCTACATCTCGACCATCAGTCGGAAATATACTGATGCCTATGCTTGCTGTTAAATTTAATTCTTGTTGGGCAACATATACAGGATTTTCTAGTACAGCGAATAAATCCTGAGTACTGTCTTCCACTTCCAGTGCATCAATGATTGGATCTATTAAAATAACAAATACATCTTTACGTAATAGCGAAATGAAATATTTTTTATTTTTCTCTGCAAGTTGTGCAAAACGTTGGGCAATACGATGAATAATCGTAGCGGATGCTTGATGACCGATACTATCATTAATTTTCATCATATTGTTTAATGAAAAACAGGCAATAGCAAATTTTTGATGTTCTTTAACGGCTCTTTCAGAGACATTTTGAATGTGATCATAAAGAAAACGCTCATTAGGTAAATCAGTTAATAAATCATGTGTTGCCTGATAGGTTACCAATTTCAGTGATTTTTCTAATTCCTCTGTGCGTTCTTTAACTCGTTGTTCTAACAAGGTATTCATATTTTCCAGTTTATGACTAAGTAATGCGTTTTCATAACCCAAACGAAATACTTTTAAAATGATTCTATTCCCAACAATGCAAGCAATGAGCATAAATATCCCAAGCACGAGAAACGAGCCTGTAACCGACATGCTAATGCGACTGGCTTCAGAATGAAATAAAGCACTGACTAAATACAGGTGATATAAAATTGTTGGGGTGAGTAAACAAACAATACTGATGACCCCCATTGTTAAATCAATTGCAGTTGAGAAGGAAAAGCAAATCAAAACAGCAGACAAAAAGATAATGGTGGTCATCCGCTGATCCATGCCATCACTCATAAACAAAATACCAATACTGCTCCATATCAGACAGATTAAAATTACAAGAAAGAGAAACCCTTTTCGACATTTAAGAATTTCTTTGCGGGTTATATGGTTGTACTCAAAACGAAAGGCCCATAAGACATTGAGCAAGTTTGCAAGCACCATAATGCTATACCAGGAAATGATTAATGCAGGCCGGGTAGAACCATAAACTGCAAGCACGTAAAGTAACGCACCAAAAATATTGGCAAATGCACCAAGCTTGACCATGCTGTGAAAGGACTTGGCTGTTTCAAACTCAATTTTACGATCGATCTCGCGCTGCTCGCTGGAAGTCAGTTGCGGTGCTTCGATAAATTTAAGTCCTTTAATGGGCTTTGACATATAAGCTCCTTGCTCTATCGCTAGAAGCGACAGAGTCATTCCTAAAACTCCTATATATATAGTATATTACTATTTTATTTTCTTGCTTTAAATTATTCAAATTGTTAGAACATAGAGCATAACCTCTAAAATACTTTCATCTTGAATGCGGGCTGGAATTTTTTCTTGCATTACAAGTCGAAACTGATTTTGTTCCACTAATTTTTTGATATAGTCAGGATGATGGCTGAAACGCGCACTTGTTTCAAGCGACCAGGGATCTGTTAGACTGATTTCAGTAGTAAAAATAAAATAGCCTTTAGGTTTTAAATGGTGATAAATGGAATGAAAGAGTGCGTCAAGTTCACCGAAATATGGCAAAACATCGGCTGCGACAATGAGATCATAAAACGCTTTATTTTGCTCAAGAAATTGATTGATTTCAGCTTTCACCAAATTATCATAAATTTCTTTTTCTTTGGCCTGAACCAGCATTTTTTCTGCAATATCAACACCGGTTAAATGTTTACTGAGTTCACGAAGAACGATCCCGGTTAAACCCGTTCCGCAACCTAAATCCAAAGTGTGGGCGTTTGCTGGTAATTCGAGTTGGTGGATTACACGTGCCACGTGTTTGGGAATGGAGTAGTTTAGTGCGCCTTTCATATGTTGATCATAATAAAGCGCATAGTTATTAAATAAATTATGTGCGTATTCCGGAGTGGTTTTTGCTTGTTCGCCTCCAGTGAGGGCATGAAACATATGAGCACTTATTATGTCCTGGGGATTAATCGCCAGAGCGCGTTCTAGATATCCTTTTGCTTTATCTCTTTGTTCTAACTTAATGTAAATTGCGGCCAGATTATTGAGTGACGAGTTATGATCGTGTTCTAACTCGAGTATATGGTCAAAAAGAATAATGGCTTCATTCAAATGGCCTAGAGCCATTTGCGCTACGCCGGAATTGTATAAATATTCAATGTTATCAGGTTCTTTTTGCAGCAATACATCATAATGCATGAGCGCATTCTCAAAACGATCATGGTGCATGAATGTTGCTGCTAAATTATTACGTGCTTCAATACTCTCATTGTCCAATGCTAATGCTTTGCTGAAATAATCGATGGCCAATTGGTTTTGATGTCTTTTTAAAGCAATTACGCCCAAGTTGGAAAGCGCCTCTATTTGCCTACTTTCTTGCTCCAAAACATTTTGAAATGCTTGTTCTGCTTCGACAAGCGCATTTTTTTCAAGATGCAACACACCGAGATAGAAAAGTGCTTCAGTATGAAAAGGATTTAAGGATATGACATTATTAAATTGAGTCTTAGCCGCATCCAATTGATTATTTTGCAGCAATAGTAAGCCTAAATTAAAATGTGCTGCACTAAAATCAGGTTCAGCATGAACTGCTCGGGTATAATGTAATAATGCTTGCGCATAATTATTTTTTAAGGCGTAGACTGTTCCCAGGTTGTTATGAGCTTGGGCATAATTGGGTTGCAGTTCTATGGCTTGTTGATAATATTCAATTGCCTTATCAAGTTGATGTAATTTTTTGTATGCATTCGCTAGGTTATTAAGCAGACTGGCATTATTAGGACTTAATGAGAGTGCTTGTAGCAGATAGAGAATCGCATTATCCATGTCGCCTAATTGAGCATAAGTGAGTCCTAAAAAATGCAAGGTATTCAGGTGTTTGGGTTCCTGGGACAATATTTGCTCATAAAGGCTAATGGCTTGGGGCAGTTGACCTTCGTACTGGAATTTATATGCTTGCGCAAAGAGTGCATCCGTATCCATCATCAATTCTTAAGTAGATCACGCAATTGCTTTAAAGCTTGTGCGCGGTGACTGATATTATTTTTAATTTTAGCAGGTAATTGTGCTACCGTGCATTGAAAATCAGGAATATAAAATACTGGATCATATCCAAATCCACCCTCTCCAAGGGGGCGGTCATGAATCACTCCCTTGCATATGCCTGTTGCGATGATCGGAGTAGGATCTTTTGCATGTTGGACCAATGCGATGGCACAATAAAACCAGGCTTCCCGCTGTTGTGAAGGAACATGAGCTATTTTTTCCAATAACAAACGAATGTTCTCTGCATCGGTTGTATTGTTACCCGCATAACGCGCAGAATAAATCCCTGGTTCGCCATTTAATGCCGGAACTACTAGCCCTGAATCGTCAGCTAAAGCAGGTTTTCCTGCGTGGAAGCTGGCATGACGCGCTTTGATGAGTGCATTTTCAATAAAGCTTAAACCGCTTTCTATTGCATCTGAAATTCCCAAATCGGTTTGTGGAATGCACTCAATAGGCGCTAATAAATCACGCAATTCTTTAATTTTACCGGGATTGCTGGTAGCAAGAATAATTTCTTTCATCATTTAAACCATAAAAAGTAGAGTACGTTGAAACGTGCCTGGGTGAACAGCGAAATCTAAGGTATTAGGCCGTTATATGGCACCGCACAGGCTTTTTCAACTCGGTTAGAAAAAAATTCCAGTTTAACGTGATGGATTAAAAATAGAAATTAAATTTTTGTGGTGAGCGTCATGTTTAGTAATCTTATTAGCAATCAAAGTTTACTTTATTTGAACACTTAAGTGATTAAAAAATAAACTAAACAAATGGCTTTATTACACTGTTTAGGCTAAAATAAGGTTTTTGTCGGAGCACTTGATGATGCCTGTTACACATCTTTTATTAGCTCTTTTAGTGGTTGTAATTTGGGGGGTAAATTTTCTTTTTGTTTCTTTTGGACTGGAAGAAATTTCACCGCTGTTGCTCTGCTCCTTACGCTTTTTATTGGCGAGTGTTCCGGCTATATTTTTTATCAAAATTCCTCAAGGTTCATTCAGAGTGATAGCCCTCTATGGCTTTGTTATGTTTGCTTTGCAATTCGCCTTTCTTTTTATCGGTATGAACATTGGTATGCCTGCGGGAATGGCCTCTTTACTGATGCAAACACAAGTATTTTTCAGTATGTTTTTCGCTGGAATTTTCCTAGGCGAACAGCCGAATATAGGGCAGATTATTGGTGCACTGGTTGCTTCACTTGGAATTGGCTTGGTTGCCATGCATTTTGATAATGATATCTCTTTGGCTGGTTTTCTCTTTATTCTTGCCGCTGCGGCAACGTGGGGATTTGGGAACCTGATCACTAAGAAAATTAAAGGTAATAGCAACAATATGATGGCAATTATTGCCTGGGGAAGTTTTGTTGCATGTATGCCTATGTTTCTTTTTTCTTTAATGATTGAGGGACCTGCAAGTTTTGTTTATACCTATGAACATTTAAGTTGGCGCGGTGCTTTGTCATTATTTTACATTGTGTTTGCTTCAACTTGGATTGGTTATGGCGTTTGGAACTGGCTCATTGCTCGTTATCCAGTGGGAGTGATTGCACCATTTACTTTATTGGTCCCTATAGTCGCTATCCTTAGTTCAGTTTTAGTATTGGGGGAACCGTTCCAGCTATGGAAACTGGCCGCAGGCTTATTGGTGATCGGTGGTTTGTGCATCAATATCTTAGGTGCGCGTTTCTTTGCAGTAAAAGTACAGTCGGAAGCCGCATAAAAATTAAGCCTGGGCGGGCGTAGCCGCAACCCGGGTTTCTTCTTGCTTTAATACATCGTATTTCCCTCATCTTCGCTACACCCAAACTACACCTTCGTAGAGAAAATGATATATCATATGCCTTTGTTATAAATATTGGCCCTCAATTGTGATTTATTCGAAAACCATAACTTTGTGTGCGGATGATTTTGGCCTGGATTCTGGAGTTTCAGACGGAATTCTAAAATTAGTGCGCATGGGACGTTTGTCCGCTGTAAGCTGCATGGTGAATACGCCTGGTTTTATTCCTTATGCCGAAGAACTCCTTACCTTAAAAAAAATCAAGCCTATCAAAATTGGTCTACATTTCAATCTAACAGACGGTTATTTAACATCTCTTCCTGAAAAAGCGTGCTTTACTTTACCTGAGTTGTTGATCAAAACGCATATGCGCTCAATGAAGTTGTCCTTTATTGCAAAAGAATTTTTGGCGCAACTGGAGCAATTTACCAAGGTCATGCAACAAGCACCGGATTTTATTGATGGCCACCAGCATGTTCATCAATTTCCCATAATACGGAACGTTATTTTGGATCTTTACGCACAAAGATTGAAAAATTATGGGACATTTATTCGTTCCACTTGGCCTGCCATTAATTTGCCTCAATACCGATTTAAAGCAAAAGTACTTCATCTTACCGGGGGCAAGGCTTTACTAAAACAGCTCATCAAATTAGGCATCCCTCATCATCGATACTTCTCTGGAATTTATGATTTTGCACCTAATACAAACTATAGAGAATTATTTAGGCAATGGATGAGCATCGCGAGAGAGAATACTTTAATAATGTGTCACCCGGGAGAAAATTCACCCAGTACAGATCCTATCGCTCAGGCGCGTATCAAAGAATTTAATTATTTTTCAAGTGATGAATTTTTAAAGGATTGCGATGAGTTTCGTATTCAGTTAGAGCACCATGAGCCGCTAGTATATTCCTAAAACAATTTCAGGTTGAATTTACTCGCTTATTCTTTTTCGGTATTATCTTTTTAGTCAATTATGAGCGGTTGGAATAGGAAGGAAGAAACCCTTGAATGATGTTTTTTGGATCTCTTGCGGGGCGATCATCGGTGCGAATTTACGCTATCTTGTGGGTCGTTTTTCCGTTAAGTATTTATCAGCAGATATTCCTTTTGGAACATTCATTGTTAATCTTACTGGAAGCTTCATATTAGGCTTTTTTCTTGCCTGGACTTTAGAGCGAGTGGAAGTTGATCCAAGATGGCGCTCGTTTGTTGCTGTTGGGTTTTGTGGCGCTTATACGACATTTTCAAGTTTCAGTTATGAAACCTATGTACTGGCAGAACAAAGTGATTACGCACTTGCTGCGCTAAATTTTATTTGCAATAATCTTTTTTCATTATTAGCTGTTGTTGCGGGTATCGTGCTCGCTCGGGCAATCTAAAATGAATCATGTAAAAGTTTCTATCTATATTAACGAAGCAGATAAATGGCAACATCGTCCTTTGCATCTTGAGCTATTGAGTATGCTTGATAAGGCTGAACTAGCAAGTGGAACGGTGTTACGCGCTGTTGCTGGGTTTACGCTTAAAAATCCTGTTGTCTCTGCATCATTGGTTGATATAGGAAGTAAGCTTCCTTTGGTAGTGCAATTCATTGATACAATAGAAAAGGTGGATGCCATATTACCCAAAGTGAAGGAAATGGTTGGAAATCGCCTTATCATTCGAGAGCCTGTTGAAGTTGTAAATGGCATGTATCCCGATTCTCTTTCCCCCGAAAAAACCGATCACTGAAAACTCACTATCGATTTAAAATGAGGTTTAATTTCTTGAGTTTTTTTGTATGAACCCAAAATTCCAATATCTCATGTCATAATTTATTGTAAAAATCCATTTATATACTATAATTATCTATAAATAGAGGGTTTTGACATGAATCATTTACATTTGGCACCTTTTACGTCTCAAGATTTAAGTGAAGAGGTTCTCAAACGCAACACCCAGAACGTGGTTGCACTTTTTAGGCATTGGCAATTGAAAAATGAAGAAGAGTGCGAGCTTTTAGGGGGCATCAGTCCCGCGCAACTAGCCAAATTTAAAAAAGGGACAGCTCATATATCTGGCAGAGATACAATCGAGCGGGTAGGTAATCTCTTGGGGATTCACAAAAACCTGAGAATTCTTTATCCATACAATCGAGAGATAGTCTATCAATGGATAAAAGGGAGAAATCAAAAGCTCCATAATCTTCGCCCTTTAGACCTTATGCTGGAGCAAGGTTACCTTGGAATTGCTCAAATAAGGCGGCTCACGGATTTTATGCGAGGTCAGTAAACGTGTCTTTATTTGATACAGTTAGGGAATATTCACAAGATGTTTTTAGAAATATAAGGGGCATCAAAGTATCCCAGGATTTATTTGATGATCTCAGTGATGATCCAGTAAATTGGGACGCAGCCAATACCTTAGAAAGTTATACCCATCCTGAATTAACCCATCAATCGTTAATACAACGCGCATTTGATTACAGTAAGAATGATTTTATTGATTATCCCTTTGAAAAGATAACGAGCTCGCGTTACAGCGATGGTGCAATTGCGTGCTGGTATGGCTCAGAAACATTGAAAACGACGATTTATGAAACAAATTATCATTTTATTCAAGAAATAAAGGATTCCTGGGAAATTTTCCAAAAGCAAGATACCGTCATCATCGACAGACGAGTTGCCAAAGTTTATTGTCAAGGATTGGGGCTCGATTTGACTGGAAAAAAAGACGAGTTCCCCTGGCTTGTTGATCCGGATAATTACAATCAATGCCAACAAACGGGCAGACGGGTGGCTGATGAAGGACATCCATTATTGATTGTTCCATCCGCTCGCCATCAACAAGGAATTAATCTTGTTGTTTTTAATCCAAATCTACTTTCTAATCCTAGAGAATATTGCAGATTACAATACGTTTTTGATGTAAAAAAGAGAACAGTTCAATGCATTCGAGGCGAAGAGGAAATTATCCTGGAACAAAGTGAAGTGGAAATATAATTGGTTTGCTCTATGACTTATTTCGTTGAATCTGACGGCAGGCCCAAAATCTTGAGATGATGAAGCTATAAACGGAAACACAACCTAAAACGAGAAATAAAGCAAATAGGTAATTTAAGGTAGTGTAACGTAAAAGTAAGAAATAAAGGATTTCATTAATGAGTCCCGCTGAAGCGGCTACTATAAAGAAATGGGGCAAACTCAAGGTTTTCTCATCATGCAATTGAGAAAAAGTTAAATACTTATGGCCTAAAAAGCTGACATTAAAGGCGATTAAAAAGGCAAACACATTGGCTACTAGTGCCTGTGCATGCATAAACTTCACTAAATTGAATACAGTAAAGAGATGTATCAACGCAGCAGAACTACCAATACCTATAAAAAAAATGAGTCTATGTCTTAATTTCAGTTTGGTTGTCATCAAAACTGGATTCCTCATCAATAACGTAATGGGGCCGGTGTTTGACTTCATCAAAGACTCGACCGATGTATTCACCTACAACACCCAAGGCAAAGAGTTGCAAACCGCCAAAGAAAGTAATTGTGGTGACTATGGTTGCCCAACCAGGCGTTTCTATGCCAAAAATCAGGGTACTGATAACAATCCAAAGGCCATAAAGTATTGCCATGGTTGCAACGCCAATTCCACCAATTGCAATCATCCGTAATGGAAACGCAGTAAATGATGTAATTCCAGTGATTGCCAAATCCAAAAGCGAATAAAAGTCCCATTGTGACGTACCTGTTTTACGAGGTTGAACTTCAAAAGGAATAGCAATTTGTTTAAATCCGACCCAACTGTATAAGCCCTTCATGAAGCGATTTCGTTCTGGTAATTTCTGGAGTGCTTTGACAATTTTTCGATCCAGGAGTCTAAAATCTCCAGCATTTGCAGGAATATTAATCCGATTTATTCGTGAGGTAAATTGATAGAATGCCTTAGCACACGTTCTTTTCAACCAGGACTCATCGGAACGATTTTTTCGCACGGCATAAACCATGTCATAGCCTTCTTCCCATTTGGAAAGAAATTGGCTTAAAAGCTCAAGTGGGTGTTGGAAGTCGGCATCGAGTAGGATAACGGCATCACCTTGGGCATGATCAAGGCCCGCGCTGATGGCATTCTCTTTACCAAAATTTCGACTAAAGCGAATGCAACGAAGCACAAATTGAGCTCTTAATTGTTGAATAACCAACGGCGTATTGTCGTGGCTGCCATCATCCACAATAAGTATTTCATAAGCATAGCCAAGTTTTTGTAGGGTATCCGTCAATGCTGCAATGAATTCTGCAATTCCTGCTTCTTCATTGTAGACTGGAACAACGCAGGATACGCATTTTTTATGAGGTACTGGTCTGGACATTTTTCGGTTTATTTGGTACACAAATGCTGTAATAAGCGCCTATATTAACCCGAATCAACAATTCTCGTAAGTGGATTTAAATTTTTTTTCTTCTTATAAGAAGAAGCTGATATTATGAACATCCTGTCTTTTGCTGCAAGTGTTATGGACAAAATATAGTGTATACTGATTTTGAAGTAGTGTGGAAAAATAAAAAAGGTCCTATTTTCCTGGATGGCAAAGTTGCAAAATTTTTATTTAAACAAAACAAGAGTGTAGCTTTTCTACCCTCACTGTTTAATCGTTCAATTTCAGGAAAATCATCAAAATTAAGTCTTTTTTCGAGCGATTCACAATTTACCTTTAGTCATAATCTAGTCCGATCGGGTAAAAATCAATGGCATATTATTGATAATACGCACAAGGGCAAAGGTGGTTTTGGCTCAGTAAATGAATCAAAATATAAAATAGTTGTAACTCATGCTTCAACAAAAATGGGTTATCAAGCCCAACTAATCCCTGTAAATGATGTAATCAAAATACAACAGCCAACTGAAAAAACGTCCTATCCCGAACTCTTGTCGCGGACTATAAAAGAAGCAACAAGGCAAAAAAAGCATGGGGTAAATGTTGTTGGTGTTGTTGGGGCAGAAGATAAAGTTATTACGATCCTTGAGGATTGTGGCACCAGTCTTGATAAGCTATTGCCTTTTACTCCAAGCTACAATTATTCGTTTCAGTTCCGCTTGGAAGTTGCTGCTCGCGTTGCAAGCGAGAAGCTTTTGTTACAGCAAAAAAATGTGGTACATCGCGATCTTAAGCCAGCAAACATTTGTTATAAAAAGCTCGATAATGGGCAATTTCTTATTATTTTTATTGATTTTGGTTTGGCTGAAGACATTGATTCAAAGAATAATCTAAAATGTTCAGGAACACTGGCTTATATGGCTCCGGAGGTTATTCTGGGTGAGGGCAGCACTTATCAATCGGATATGTATGCCTTAGCAGCAATTTTGGGTGAAATTTTTGGGGCAAAAGATATTTTAAAATATAAGGAATTAGCGACAAATCTCAGAGATTTAGCTACAGCTTCTTATTGCTTTGATGGTTTATTTACAGGTTATGATGTATCCGCAATTGATCCCTATCTTTTAGATGACATTAAGATGTTACTGAGTCATCTCCAAAGTAGAAATCCCGAAGATCGTCCGACAATTGAACACGTCAATAAATTTCTTATTACGCTGCCTTCAAGAATGGATGCATATAAAAATTTTAATGATCATTGGGCGAGCATGTCGCAACATTTTGAAGAATTTGAGGCCTACCATCAACGCATGAATTTATTGAAATCAAAGCATTCCCTATCTCCATTCAGGGATAATCAATTATATGAAGATAATTTACTAAGTGATGCATTTAATCGGGGAATGCTCCAAAAAAGAATGGTAATTTACAGTGAAATTTCAAAATTAGCCATGCCTAAGTCTCATTACGATTTGTCAAAGATATTGATAAAGGAAAATCGTAGGGTAGATTTTGATGATGAAGATAATCCTTACCCTAATATAGAAAATGTAATCCGCCTATTGCAACAAGAAAATCTGAAATTTAAGAACGCGATGGACAGTTTTAATGAATGCGTCCAGGAAATAGTGAAAAATAAATGTTTAACGGAAAAATTTGTAAATACGAACAGCACAGGGATGAGAAAAATTGCGAGTATTTTAAGTTCGTCTTTATCACCTTTAGAACAATTGGAACAATTACATCAAATAGGCCAATCAAAGATGACAGCAGGATTTTTTTACTTCTTCAGCCATTCCAAAATTTTAGGGAAAGGTCGACATGAGAACATCGAGAAACTGTATCAAAAACTGGCACAGCTCGACCCGGAAAAAGAGCAAGATGAATATTTTGCAAAAGCTCAATTAGAAGAAATCACTCAATTTATTCAAAATACAGCAACTTTTACACATTAATTACGAGCCAATCCTAGGTGAAATCTATCTAAACTCCCTCATTAAAAACATTTTTTGCCTCGACTTTGGGGTTTTTCGTAAGTCCTGTATTACTTCTCAAATCAATTTTTGGCTCTATGTTTGGATGCGAGAGATAATAATCATAATCCACACTACGAGTGCATTAATAATAGTGACGAACACTGCAGCGGAGCCCAAATCTTTGGCTTTTTTCGTTAAAGGATTCCAGGAGCGAGCAATTCGATTCAATGTGGTTTCTACAGCTGAGTTCAATAATTCAGCTACGATAACTAGGAGCAAGGTACTAATTAATAAAGCTCGCTCAAGGTACGTTTTTCCTAAAAAAATGGCAACGGGTAAAGCAATCATGCCCACTAATAGCTCAAGGCGAAATGCAAATTCGTCTTGAAAGGCCGCTTTTAATCCATAAAAAGAATAACGGCTGGCTTCTTTGAATTTCAGAATTGCTTTAACTATGAATTTGGGCATTCGATTAGTCCTACAATACTTTGTTTTTATTTTTTAGTTTGTCTGAGATTACTGTACTTTTCAAATAGATCTTCCATAATAAATTACGCTGAAGAGTATTCATGCAGTTCTCTTTAAAGTTCAGCGATAATTATTTTGGGTTTAGGGGTTTGGTATGGGGGACAATTTTTACACAAGCTTGGTCGACTTACTGGAAAAAAAAGTAGAAAAAAATCCGAATTTTCCACTTTATACGTTCATACACAGAAAAATAAAGGAAAATAAGAACCTGACTTATCTTGAGTTAGCAGAACAGGCAAAGAAAATAGCAAGTGTTTTGCAGGAAGTAACCCATCCTGGTGAGCGAGTCTTAGTTATTTACCCTCCTGGTCTTGAGTTTATTTCTGCTTTTTTTGGTTGTTTGTATGCAGGAACTATTGCCGTACCTTCTTATCCACCCACCACAAAAGATTGGGCTGAGAAATCCCATCGTATTATTAAAAACTCAGGGGCACATGTTGTTTTGACAACAACAGAGCTCATGGTGCAAATCAAAAAACTGAATGCAAAATATGATGATTATGCAGTGATGCAATTCATAACTACCGAAGATTGGGTTAATGCTCCGGACCGCTGGCGTGCTCCCTCTCTGAGTGAACATCATATTGCATTTTTACAATATACTTCCGGCTCCACTGGAAAACCCAAAGGAGTGATGGTTAGTCATGGTAATTTACTGCATAATTTATTAGTAATCGAAAAAGCGAATCGTCTAACAGAAGAAGATGTCAGTGTGTCCTGGTTACCTCATTATCATGATATGGGCCTCATTGGCGGGATATTACAACCTGTTTTTAGCACGATTCCTGTCAAACTGATGTCGCCATTGACCTTTTTACAACGCCCGGCAATTTGGTTGGAAACGATCGCACATTATCGAGCTACGGCTACGGTCGCTCCCAATTTTGCTTATGATTTATGTACGAGTAAAGTCACTGAGAAAGAAAAAGAACACTTGGATTTAAGTAGCTTGCAATGTGCAATGAGTGGAGCAGAACCTATTCGCAGGGCAACTATTGAACGTTTTATCCAACGTTTTAAACCTTGTGGCTTTTCCCCAGAGGTTTTTTATCCCTGCTATGGGCTCGCTGAATCGACATTGATGGTCACAGGAGGGAATCGCCAACAAGGAATAGGTTACCAATGGGTCAATAAGAGTGCCCTCGAGCAGGGGAACGTACTTTATTGTGATAAATCCCATCCTGATGCCCGCAGTTTGATTAACTGTGGACAGCCCATTGACGCTTGTTATCTTGCAATTGTCAATCCTGAAACGTTGCAGGAATGTCCAGAACGAGTGGTTGGGGAAATATGGGTAGCAGGTAAAAGTGTTGCTCAGGGATATTGGCAATTAGCTGAGGAAACAAAACACACTTTTAATGCCCGTCTCGCAGGTAAAAAGCATTCTTTTTTACGCACAGGGGATCTGGGTTATCTGGATAAAGGATCACTTTATGTAACGGGGCGTCTGAATGATCTGATTATTATTCGTGGCCGTAATTATTACCCTCATGATTTGGAAGATACCATTCATGCATGCCATCCCCATCTACAGGAGCATGGTTGTGCCATTTTTTCCATAGAAGAACAGGAGCATGAATTATTGGTTATCGTTCAAGAAATTAAAAAGGGCGTTGAGACGCTCGATTCAGAAGAACTAATCAAAACCATACGAAGCAATCTGTTGCAGGTCCATGGAATTGATGCAGACGTTGTGGTTCTTGTTGCGCGTAAATCAGTTCCCAAAACAACCAGCGGAAAAACACAACGTTTGTTATGTAAGAAAAAATATCTGCAAGGTGACTTAGATATTATCTTTATCGATACGATTGCAAAAAATCTAGCAGGGGAGCCTGAAACAACACTGCATGCTGAAACGGCGGACATTGCTCAGATGCTCTACCCCATTTTTAATGAAGATATTACGGTTTTAGATAAAGAAAAAAAGTTAAGCGAATTGGGAGTCAATTCACTCAAACTGGGCGAGTTGCACTATGCCCTTTCAACAACCGCTGAACAAGATCTATCCATTGAATTTCTGCTCAAAGATCCAAGCCTGGGCGAAATAATGGATTTATTCACAGGTAAAACAAAGGAGCAAAAGCTGCTCTCTCATACTCCTATTGATTTGGTTGCTGAGTTTAATCTGTATAAAAACATGACGCCCCATATTACCTCTTTGCCCAAGGCAACTCCTCATCATGTATTATTAACCGGAGCCACAGGTTTCTTGGGAGCTTATGTGCTACGTGAGCTGTTATCCAATACGAGCTGGCAGCTTACCTGTCTTGTTCAGGCCAGTTCACATGCGGCAGGAATAAGCCGAGTGATTAAAAATATGGAGCACTATGGTGTATGGAGTCCGGTGTATCATGATCGAATTAAAATCGTTTTAGGCAATTTAGAAAAAAATAACTTGGGTCTTTCCAAGCATGATTGGTACTATTTGGCTGATACGGTTGATCTTATTTTTCATGGAGCCGCGGTACTTAATTTTATTTATCCATATCAAAAGCTGGCAGCAAGCAATGTCTTCGGTACGAAACAACTTATCGACCTGGCAGGGTACAGGAAGCTGAAAGCGCTGCATTATATTTCCACCGTAGGCTATTTTATGTCTGCTGATTTGAGGGATGACAGGGTGATCAGCGAGCGTACCGAGCTTGCTCCTCAAGAAGGAATTTATGGTGGCTATAATCAAACGAAGTGGTTGGCAGAGCAACTGGTACTTCATGCTCGAACTTATGATATTCCAACCGTGATTTACAGGCCGAGCCTTATAACTGGGGAAAGTCAAACCGGTTATTGGAACCAGGATGACGTGGTGTGTCGTATCCTCAAGGGATGCATCGAATTAGGGGCTCGACCTAAATTGGACGTGGGGTTCAATTTTGTTCCTGTGGATTACGTCGCAAAAGCAATTACTCGTTTGGCTATGGAAAAACCGCATCAGTCTGATACCTATCATTTAATAAACCCACAGGAAGTTAGTATAGAGCAATTATTTGGATATGTTAGAGCCAAGGGTTTTAAGGTAAAAGATGTCACATACCCTGAATGGGAACAAATGATTAAAGAGCAAAATCAATTAAATCACTCATTTTCTCCATTACGCCCCTTCTTTACGGAAAAAGTGGCACATAAAGACAGTTCATTGTTTGATTTATATCTTCACAACAATAAGGCGAAAATCGATTGTACTTATACAAAAACTCAATTGGCTCACCATGACATTTACTGTGAAAAAATAAATGAAACAGTATTCAATAAATACCTTAATTATTTAATTCAATGCGGTTATTTAACGCAATTAACTGAGGATGCAATATAGGCGAAGGGCTCGGGCCTTGATGTGTCGTCCCCTTTTTAAACACAAGAATTTTTATTAATCAATGTCAGTATTAATAATTCATTTTGCTCTATATTGATGTCATTCCCGCGCAGGCGGGAAATCCATCTCACAAATAAAGTAAGGAATTAATTTGATGGATAGATTTCTGCCTGCGCGGGAATGACACCATATATAAACAATTTGCCCATTAATGACTCGAAAATCTATGTGCTATATTTTTACAGGAGGTGTTGATAGGAAAAAGCATGCAAAGCATTCAATACATCACATCACTTCCTGATGATGGGATTGATGTTTGTGAACGTGTAAAAGAACATGGATTTGGTTTATATGAGACCATGGGCGCACGTCCGAGCCAAGAAGATGCGGCTTTTGCCTGTTGGTATTCTCTAAATCATTTTAATTTACTTACCCCTCAAGAGATTGGTCATCGTTTATGGACCAGTTATCACATAATTAATATTTTAGGGCGTAATGTGATGCATGGAGGCACCACGGCGTCGACGACCGTATATGATGGTCATGGGAACCTAATCACTGCAACTTTAGCAGACTCCATCTCTTTTGCGGTTATTTACGATATCCAGGCTAAGTTAGCTGGTGTTGTACGTTTAAATAGTATTATTCATCACCCTGCAGTTGAGTTAGAGCGTATTCAAAAAGCAGGGGGCGTAGTCTTTTTCGATCGCATCAATGGTGAGTTGGCAGTATCTCGCGCGATAGGTGATTTTGATTATAATGCGGAGGTAGTTTGCGCTGATGCACATATCGATATCCATCGCCTCGATGAAATTGGTGACGCTATAGGTATTTCTCCAGATCGTGTAGGAACGACTCTCATCATTACAACCTGTGATGGCTTTACAGAGCCTTTAGCACTCCAAACCCAAAAAGAACATGAGCAGTGGCTTTTTAATTGCTTATACGAAGTACCATTGGCAAACAAGCTAGAAGAACACCAACTAGCAAAAATGCTTGCGAATAAAGCGCTCGAACGGGGATCTCGAGATAATATTTTAATTGCAATCCAAACCCTTTCTCCTTTACTGCCTTTTTTGGTAGGGATTTATGATGGCCATGGGGGAAATGATGCATCAAGCTTCACAGCGAAGAACATAGGGGCTGTTTTTGACTATCAATGTTCTTTAACTCAAGAAGCTTATGCACAGCAACCTTTAAGTGCAGAGAAGAATTTCACTACCTATTATCGGGATAACAAGATTTAATCAGGACTTACGAAAAACCCCAAACTCCTCGTTAAAAAATGTTTTTAATTCAGTCATTTTGTATATCTAAACTCTCTCATTAAAAGCATTTTTTGCCTCGACCTTGGGTTTTTTCGTAAGTCCTGTTAATAACCATAAACTAATTTGATGCGAATCAGGACATCCGAGACAACCCAAGATTGTGTTATAATTATTTTTTATGATTTTAGGGAGGAACATTGTGCAAGAGTTTTTATCTATAAGTATATTGATTATGTTAGCCGCGATTTCTCCTGGACCTGATTTTGCTTTAGTTACTAAAAATTCCTTACTTTATTCTCGAAGAGAAGGAATCTATACCGCTCTTGGCGTTTCAGTGAGTCTTTTAATTCATGCAAGCTACTGCATTTTAGGATTGGCTCTTGTGATTTCGCAATCATTACTTGCATTCAGCATTATAAAATACCTGGGGGCTGCTTACCTAATCTATATTGGCATCAAAAGCTTATTAGCGAAGCGCGAAATGATGAAATTGGATGCCAGCCATTCATCTCATTCCATCACAGGTTTGTACGCTTTTAATCAAGGTTTGTTGTGCAATCTTTTAAATCCCAAAGCAATTATGTTCTTACTGGCATTTTTTACTTTGGTGGTAAAGCCCGGTCATTCGATTATGAGTGAGTTAGGTTATGGAGTTGAAATTGCTTTAATTCACATGATTTGGTTTTCCTGTCTCGCTTACATGCTTACCCATCAGTATGTAAAAACGAATCTAAATCGGTTGCAATATTACATTGTCAAAATTATGGGGGGCTTACTGGTTGCTTTTGGAGTCAGGATCGCAAGTCTGAGCCATGCAGCGATGTTAGCGGAGTGAGTTGGCTTAGACGACTTCATACTTTGGGCGGGTGAATTGTCCGGGACTTGGATATCCCGGAATTTATAACTATCGCTTTTTCATGTATTCGGATTTGCTTTCTGAGGCAGTACTATAAGCTGCAATTGATTTAAATAGCCTTAATTGAGATTTACTGGGAAAAATCTGCTGTAAAGTCTCATTGTTCTGACTTTCAATGTGTGTCATGGCATCTTGGATGATCAGTTTAAACGCATCACAACAATTTTCTCGATCCAACTCGTTAGCATAAGCATAAGCAAAAAATTGAGCGATGGTGGAGCTGCCATTTTCGCTTTGCTCCAAGGCGGTGCATTTACTTATAATGGACCTTAAATGAGTGAAATTGATATTAAGCTTGTGCTCTAAACTCGCAAATGCATTCATTTCAAGTTGATTAAGAAATTTAATCATCGATGTTCTTTTTTTAATGGCTAAAAATCGCTCCATTTTGTTCATTTTTGGAATAAAATCGCTATTCCATATAGCTAACTCGTCACTGGATTTAATATAAAGTAGAGTAAGCCCCAAAATATGCCTTGAGAACTCGGTTAAAGAGACTGAACCAGGTTCCTGATTTTCAAATTTTAAAAAAGACTTCTCAATAAGACCTAGAAAGAATTCTATTTCAGGGAGCCCCCATAATTTTTTAACAGATCGAAAAAGTTCTATTAAAAAATCTTTTCCATCTGTTTGATCCCTTTCCGGGAGTGTTTTCAATAGTTCACGCATTACTCTTAAGTACCACATAATTAATTACCATGTAAGTTAATTTGTGCAAAGTATATTAAAAATAGCTCAATTGGTCATTGATTATTCGTCATTGGTTATGATTAAAAGCTTTTTTTAATATACGAGATACAACCATAACATTATATTTTGCAAAAGGGATAATTGTTTAATAAATGCCGGATAATTAAACATCCCGCATTTTTTGAACTAATATGATACTAAGTGAGTGCTGATTTTATGGTGCTTCATTATGGACATAAAGGATAATTTGGACCACAAAAAGCGCATGCCATTAATTTTTATTGGCCATGGCTGTCCCATGCATGCAATTCAGACTAATAAATTTACATTGAGCTTGCAAGCATTAGGTAACAAAATTCCTCAACCAACGGCAATTGTATGTATTTCAGCACACTGGTTAACTAAAGGCACCTGGGTCACACATATGCTAAATCCCAGAACGATCCATGATTTTTATTGCTTCCCCAAAAAGCTGTTTAATATAGCATATCCAGCCCCTGGTTCTCCCGAAACGGCAGAACTCATTAAAACCATCGTAACTCGGACGTCAATCAAACTGGATGATGAACAATGGGGATTGGATCACGGCACTTGGTCGGTGGTGCGACATATATATCCTCAGGCGAATATTCCCATTGTTCAGCTCAGCCTTGATATAGAACAACCTGAAGAGTTCCATTATCAAATTGGACAGCAATTACAATCATTACGAGAGCAAAACATTCTTATCGTCAGCAGTGGTAATTTAGTACATAATCTTTCCAAAATCAGTTGGGAGCGTAAATCAACGCCTTATGATTGGGCTGTTGAGTTTGATGAATGGCTCAAAGAAAAATTAATGGCCAGAGATTTTGCAGCATTAATTACTCACTATCGTGATACGATTGCAGGAAAGCTGAGTGTTCCTACTCCTGACCACTACTATCCATTGTTTTATATTTTAGGTGCTGTACATGATGAAGACGAACCGGTTTTCATTTATGAAGCGATTGAGAATAGTTCGATTTCAATGCGCTCATTTCTTTTTGGATAAAATTAAATAAATAATAATACTTAACTTTTTGATCTAATTAACAAATAATAAATGGACCGTATTAAAAGGAATTTTATATGCAATCTCACATGGATAAACCACATATTCAATTAGCTATTATATCGCGCTGGTATGTTGTTTCACGAGCACTACATGCCGTAGCCAAATTGGGCGTAGCAAATCATCTAGCTTCTGGACCTAAAAGGATCGATGAATTAGCCCAAGTAACAGAAAGTAAACCCGAATTGCTTGATAGGGTATTAAAGTTTCTAAGTAGTTATGATTTATTTAATTACGACAAAGGCGTTTATTCATTGACCGAATTATCCAAACCGCTGTGTGACGATGATCCTCATTCCATGCGTGATGTATTATGTATGGTGGATGATGCTTGGTGGCAAGCATTCTCTCAGTTGGATGCTAGCCTTAAGACAGGAACATCTGCATTTGAGCTACAACATGGCGACGATTTTTTTAGCTTTCTTGGTAAAAATGCAGAGAAACAGCAAAATTTTGATAGAGGAATGGCTAAATTATCAACTTATGATGATGTGGCAATTAGCAATGCATACAATTTCGCTACTTTTTCCAGCTTTGTTGATATGGGCGGCGGGCGAGGGGGGCTTGTAAAAGCAATCACCAATCAATATCCCATGTTAAAGGCTATTCTTTTTGATACGCCCGCAGTGATTTGCCAATTGGATCCTAATACATTTTCCAACCAAGTGACCCTCCAGGAGGGTGACTTTTTTGCGACCATCCCTCCAGCAGATGCCTATATTTTCAAAGGAGTTTTGCATGATTTTAACGATGAAATGATGCATAAAATATTGAAAAACTGCGCGCAACAAATGCCTCAAAATGCGACTTTATTTATTGCAGAGCAAGTAATGCCTGATGACAATGAGCCTCATCCTAATAAAACGATGGATATTGTGATGATGGTATTATTAGGCGGCAGACAACGTACCTTGTCCGAATGGCAACAATCCATTGAACCCGCGGGATTTATCTTTAAAAACAGTTATCCAACAAATAGTTTATTCACTTTAATGGAATTTAAGCCTAAGGCTTCGCATAGGTGAGTTAAACGAGTGGCTTGGGTGCAGTGCAGCAAAACCCTGATTTAAAAAATCACAGTCTTCCGGGGGACTGCTGTGCTGCACCCAGGTTAAACTAATAATGATGCAAAACAGAGCAAAAAATATGGTGTGGATCATAAAGTTCTTTTAATTTAATCCAATCTGCATATCGTTCTTCAAAATGATTTTGCCAAAATTCTTTATCTGGAGAGTCCCCCAAATATCCAGAAAGATAGCGCTTGCCACCTTGGGGCAAAAAGAGTGAGTCCAAGTGTTTGATGGTTTCTAAACAACTCGGAATCAATGAGTTAGGTAATCCTGGATTCAGAATCATGAAGGCAAAAACATCTTCATCTTTAGGTAGCTGCAAAAATCCAGCCGGAGCAAGGGGCGCAATCCGGGCAAGATGTACCACCGTAGCAAAGTGTAAAGGCAAAGTAGCCAATAACTCTTCTAGATTATTTAATTGTGAACCGGGTATGAAACATTCATACCATGGATGTTGTAATTCCCATTGCCCGGTTATTTGCATTGCATTGAAACGTGAATCATGACGATGTAAATAAGAATGAATGGATTCATCTTGGCTATGTAACAAGCGCCAGGGTTTTAATCCTAAATCATGGAAATCAGGGGGTAAATTGTCATATTCTAGTGCTACATGAAGGGAATAAAACCATTGGGCAAAAGGTGCTCGCCCTTTTGTCGATAATTTCGCACCTTGTATTGCCGGGGTGCAAAATGATTCTACATAATCTGCTTTTGTTTGACACAAAAGCAAATCATTAAGCCATTCGTCCTTTTCTAAATAAATCAAGAAGAACGTTCTAACATTTTTTAAACAAGGTCTTAATGCAATACAGGCTTTGGTTATCAGGCCAAAGCGTCCTTGTCCTCCTAAACAGGCTTGCGTTAAAGAGGATTGTTGTTCTGCTTGTATCAATTCGCCATTCGCTTGCACTATTTCTAGTGCTTTGACATGGGCCGTCACGCTACCGTATTTGAATGATGCAGCACCCATGCCGCCAGCAGAAAGAACACCTCCAACTGTTAAATTACAATTATGAGGGACTACATAAGGGGTCATAGATTGTTTTAACGAATTATCCAATAATGAGGCCCAAGACGTATTTGCTTCAACCCAGATGGAGCTTGAATCAGCTTCTGAAGCATGATTGAAATGCTTCATATTAAGGAGCATGCCACCAGAGACAGCGAGCGATTGCCCACTCTGGCTCATTCCATTGCCACGGAGCGTGATGGGTAATTGATTTTCATGAGCATACTGTATAAATGATTGTAGTTCTGCGATTGTTTGAGGTTCAAAGGCGGCAATTGGATCAGAGTGAATCAGTTTGCCGAAATCTTCGCGAAAACAAACAAGCGAATGCCCATCGCTGAGCATCGCTTGTCCAAACTTTTTTTTACACTGCTTTATGTGAAATGAGTTCCACTGGTTCTTTGTTTGCAGCATCTTGATGATTCCTTTGTTTTGCCAGTTCGAGTCTTCGATTACAAGCAATAATCAAGCCATCGAACATCTTGTTGAATGCATCGTAGCATCGGTCTACCATTTTTAAGGCTTCGCGGCGAATGTGAATGGGTACTTGTCTTGAAAACAAAGAGCGTTCCATTTCTTCTTCAAACAAGGCATGAGCCATTTCTACCTCCAAGTGTGATGTGGAGAAATATTTGAGATTTTTATCTTCCCCGGTTTTTTTCACTTGTTTTGAAACCTTTTCAAAAAATACATGTCCTGAGGATTCAATCGTTAAGAGCAGAACAATATTGAGAATTTCATCATTCGCTTTATATACTTCAGCTAAAATTGCATAAGCCGCATCGCGAGTTAATTGAGTTTCTTTACTGTAGAGCCAACTTACATCATTGGTATCATTTGCTGAATCGATATTGACTGCACCCATGTACTTTTTATCATGTAGAAACCATTTTTCATGACCTGCATCTTCGAGTCTGTGGTGACGAGCGACTTTTCGTAAATAAGGGTCGGTTACTCGTTCTTCGTTTATTCTTAAAATATCCTGGAACGTCATAGCCCAAAAGGTTAATTCAGGAACAAAATAGCCTAATTCTTTTAAACTTTTTAATTGTTCTAGTATTTCAAAAAAAGGATGATTCATGAATTCTTGTTGTTTGGAATCAATATAATCTTGTATGATTTTCATAGCCATCTCCATGAGAAAATTTGTTGGACACTTCTAACAATGCATTTCGCATACCAACTTTTTTTCTATTTTCCCTCAAAAAACTATGAAAAAAGGTCATTTATGCCCTTTTTAAATAAAAGGCAACTTGCTTCTGTCATTTATATGAATAAATAACAATCTATATGTCAAAATTTTGGCAAAGCAGTCCCTTGAATTTTTTACATATTTTAAAATTCAAATCAATTATGCCAATTTTTTGTCATATTGTTTTAACTTTTTCTCTACTTTATCCCAATCAATCTCTTCAATTCGCTCCACTTTATCGCATAGTTCATTTAAAAATTCCGCTTGTAATTCCCCATGCGCTTGCGCTTGTGCATAAGGGGTATTCGTAAACATCACCAAAACATGTTTTGAAACATAATGTTCTGGATAGCGATGCATTAATTCATGTTCCAATTGTTTTTTTAAGTTAAATCTTTTGTCTCTGATGTCAATTTGAATTTCATGAAAGTTATCCATAGACATTTGTGCGACCGCATCAGTATTTATTTTCCTTGAACGATAAAATGCGGGCATTACTTCCTGCCAATCATCATGATATTGATCCAGAAGCTTATTCAAAATACGACAGTCTTCAAACGCACTATTCATTCCCTGGCCAAAAAAAGGAACAACACCGTGAGCCGCATCTCCTATTAGGAGGCATTGATCTTGGTAATACCATGGGTCACATTTAATAGTACTCATATTACCTGTAGGATGTTGCGTAAATTCTTCAACTACATGAGGCATATCGACATAAGCATCTGGGAATGATTCTTTGAAAAAAGCATTAATTTTCAATTCATTATCCAATTCAGCAAAGCTGTTTTTTCCTTCATGCGGTAAGAATAGGGACCCTGTAATCGATTGATCAAGATTAGGATTGCCTAATAATAAAAAGGCTTCCCTAGGCCAGAGGTGTAAATGTTCGTGATTAAGGTGATTTTGGCCAGGCACTCCAATAGATAGCTCTTTATATCCATAAGGTAAGAAAGTACGCGATGCATGTACCAAATGCTTCGCCTGCAGGTGCTCACGAACACAGGAACCAGCACCATCAGCACCAATAAGCAGTTCATAGTTTTGTTTTAAAAAGGCGCCATTAGGTAATTCAAACATAGCCATTTTATTCTCAACATCCACGTCAATGAGTTTCGTATTGAAGTTGAGTTTTATCTTGGGAAATTTCTCTACCTCAGAAAGCAATAATTTATTGAGTTCATTTCTTAGAATTGCATTAATGTATTCATCATGATGTCGGCCAAACGATTGAAATTTAATTTGTCCTTGAATCTCATGAATCGCACGAGCCCGCATGGGAACCATGAGTTTTTTCACCAGTGGCATGATCCCTACCCCTTCCATGCCAGTAATGCCACGGCATGATAAAGCCAGGTTAATTGAACGCCCATCATCTGCATGCATGAGTCGTACATCGGGGCGTGCATCAAATAATTCAAGTTTATAGCCTCTTTTGGCCAAATAGAGGGCAAGCAAGGTTCCCGCCAAACCCGAACCAATAATGGTTACTTCTTTCATTCCAGTCTCCTTGGGACGATTGCAGTCTTAAGTGAACATATTGTTTTAATCCGGTGGGCATAAAGTATCCTCGCCCGTACTGATATTCACTTCCGACGACAATTACTACGACTGCTTATCCATTAATAATCAATTCACCATAAAAAATACTCAAAATTACAGCGTAATTTTTACCAGCAAGAATCGTACCGATTTGAGAGATATCAGAAAAAATAGTAGGAAAATTTATAATCCCATAAGTCATTCCCAGTACAGTAAAGAATTGCTAATGGCGTTATAAAAATTTAAATGTGTTGGCGAATAAAATCTTTTAAGTCTTCTGCTTTTTGAGGCATTGCAAAATAATAGCCCTGAGCATAGTCACAACCATGTTGCATGATAAATTCACGTTGTAAATCAGTTTCAACTCCTTCGGCTAATACCTGTAAATTTAAGCTATGGCCTAAATTAATGATTGCTCTTGTGATTGCTGCATCATTTTCTCGATTGACTAACTCACTGATAAATGAGCGATCGATTTTTAATTTATCTACAGGAAACTGCTTGAGATAAGCTAAACTCGAATAGCCAGTACCAAAATCATCTATAGCTAGTTTTGTCCCCATGTCTTTCAACGCATACATGGTTTCCACAGCATGTTTTACGTTATCAATAAGCAGGCTTTCTGTGAGTTCCAATTCCAGAAATTTGGCAGGTAAACCCGTTTCAAGAAGAATGTTTTCAATGACCTCCGATAAATGAGCCAGACGGAATTGTCGGCCGGAAATATTTACTGCTACAGTTAATTGGTTATAACCTTGACGATGCCAACGTACAAGTTGACTGCATGCTTCTCGCAAAACCCACATGCCAATATCAAGAATTAAGCCATTTTCCTCGGCCATGCCTATAAATTCATTAGGAGGAACATCTCCTAAAATATGGCTATGCCAACGTAATAATGCCTCAAAGCCAATAATTTTATTCGTAGCCAAATTAACAAAGGGTTGATACACCAGATGAAACTCATGGCGCTTAAGTGAGTCACGCAATGCATTGTCCAGTTGCATACGATTAATGATGCGCATATTCATTTCTTTATCATAGGTACGATACGTATTACGACCGCTATCTTTAGCATGATACATCGATAAATCAGCACATTTCATTAACGATTCATAATCATCGCCATCCTTAGGGTAATAACTAATGCCTATACTGCCAGTGATTTTTAAATTATGTTGATCAATCTGAATCGGTTTAGCTATAGAGGTAAGTATTTCTTCTGCTTTTTGTTGTGCTTGCAGCTCAGTAGCAACGTCCTGTAACAAAACCACAAACTCGTCCCCACCTAAGCGGCAAACGGTATCAAAATCGTCAGTAGCAATCAGCAAGCGGTTGGATACGGCTTGCAACAGTCTGTCGCCAATGCTATGGCCCAAAGTATCGTTTGTCATTTTGAAGTGATCCAGATCGAGGAATAAGAAACCCAACATGGAGCCTTTTTTCTTGGCCAGTAAAATTGCTTGATCCACACGGTCGATTAATAAAACTCTATTGGGTAACTCGGTGAGCGAATCATGAGTTGCTTGTTGAATTAATTGTTGTTCCATCTCACGGCGTTGGGTGACATCGTTAAGGATGCAGACATAATGCTTAACGTTATCAAATGAATCTCTGACTGGCGCTACACTCACTTCACACCAAAAAACTTCACCACTGCGTCGATAACTTTCTAACTCTACTGTTTCTTCACGTAATTCCTTAATCGCTAAAGTAATCCGTTTATGATTCACATGCTCCACTTTACTACCATGTAAAAAGGATAGATTCTGTCCTAATATTTGTCTTTCGCTATAGCCTGTAATGCGTTCAAATGCTTTATTAACATAAATAATTGGCAAGTCGGGTTTAGAAATATCAAGAATCGCAACGCCATGTGTACTCGCCTCAATGGCTCGTTCTCGAATACGAAGTTCATCTTCTTCGAGCAATTTTTGGGTTATATCCCTGAAACTGTATACTCTGCCAACGATCTCAGCGCCTATTCGTTGCGGTTGGGTAAATCGCTCAAAAATTCGACCATCTTTAAAATGCAAAACAGGTAGTTCTCCTTGCCACTCTGGATTTTCATAAAGATATTTTACATCAGCAATCACTGCTTCGGGGTTACTTAGTTGTTGCAAAATATATTCAAAACCAATACTTTCAGTACCTGATTCCAACATATGGGAAGGTATACGCCACATCTCTACGAATTTTTGATTCCAATCAACCACTTGTCCTTTGCCGTTTACCATCATAATGCCGTCAGCAGTTGATTCAAGTGTGGCACGCAATAGGGATAAAGATTTTTCCAGCTCTACATTCTTTTCAAGAATATCATGAGTTTTTACATTAATATTTTCTGAAAGCGGCGCTTTAACAGAACGCTGAAATTCGGGTTGGGTGTGATACCATCGTTCAAGAAGGATGGATAGGTTAGAAGTGGGTGTAATTATTCCTAATTCTTCGCATACATTAATAAGCGATGGTTCTCGGCCTTGCCTTTTAACTCGTTCCGCAGCCTCGGCCACCTCTTTGTAATCTAGTTTACGTCTTGCCATGTTCCCTCACTCATTCCCCTCTCTGGACTAGCTAATGAATTAACTTATTACTCGAAGCCAGTTCAATTTTAATTATATACTCTTAATGGATTTTTGCCTAAAAAGAAATCAAGTGATTTATGAGATAATAAAAAAAGAGGACAAACAGACGTCACTAAGAAGGATTCCCGCGTTTGCGGGAATGGATTTTGACTATTTTTGGGGAGCAGGTACTGTTACAGGTTGAACTTGCTTCCCTGCTAATTGTTGCACTTGTGTGTTCACAGTTTGTATTTGGGTCTGCAATTGACTTTGTACTGTTTTTATCTGATTTTGCAGTTGGCTATTTAGTGTTTGTATTTGTTGCTGTAAATCATTTTGTACTTTTTGAATTTGTGCCTGGAGTTGCGTGTTAAGTTGTTGTGTCTGTTGCTGTTGCTGTGCTTGTAATTGCTTTAACTGATTTTGGATTTGCGTATTAAATTGTGCTATTTGATCATCAGCAAAAGCAATATTGGCCAAAAAGACAGTACAAAAAAGTGATTTTGCTAAAATTTTCATTACTATTCCCTTAATTGAAAAAATAATCGGACATATTACTTTAACCTAATAAGCTATGAATTGACTAGGAGCAGTTGATAATTGCTTCATTAAAGACCAATCCGATGAGCGATCAAATGGTTGAAATGACAAGATTTACAATTAAGTTGCGTTAAAATAAATCATTGGTGGTGTTTACAAAAACTATATGCGCAAATAAAATCCAAATGCCTAATTATCTCCAGGAAAAGCCGTGCACGATCAATTTGAATATTTTAATCAGTTACCCAATGGTATACAGGGTGAAGTAACTAAGTTTCTACCAACCCAAGATTTAATAAACCTTTCTAAAGTCTCAAAAGCGAATGAGACCTTGTTTAAAACGAATCAGCACTTAAATCTATTATACAAGGCTCGAGAATTTCTTCATCATGTTGTTCGTGGAAATCATGCGGCGGTAGCAAAGATGCTTCAAAAGAATCCAGCTTTAATGTATATCAGGGGGCAAGTAACTGATTTATCAGGCCGAACGTTTACCAACATTAGTGGTTTTGAGTATTGTTTGTGGGCTTTAGACAAGCATATGTGGACGAAGATGCTTGATTGTTTACCTAAAACAGCAGAAGGTGAACAAATCAAGGCGGTATTAAGGACACAATATCAAAGAATAAAAGAAATCGGTGTGACCTATGAACGTCATGGAGTCATCACACAATCGCCAGAAAAGCATTTTGATTTTGAAGGCACTATCATTAACCAACTTCAAGAGTATGTTAGTAGCGGTGAGGATAATCAATGGCGAATGGGTGTTGGTAGCGCCCAACAATTATTGCCGATTCATGTAGTTTATGAATACTGTAGTGAAACACCCTTTTTCCCCGTACCTGATTTTGTAAAACAACCCACGTCGGCAACAAAATTTTATAATTGGTTGAATGATGGCGAGCAAGAGTCTTGGTTTTGCGAGGGTTCTAAGTTGGGTGTTGATTTTGCGATATATAAGGCGATGATGCACGACGGGCGACTGGTATGCATTGGATTCGACGGGAAGGGATTGGCGGCGGCTTCCCATGATTTAAATGCCATGAACGCGTTGTATCAAGTCAGAGCAAATGATTTTTGTGTGCTAGAAAATGAGCTCAAGCCATGTAACTTATCTAAAAATCAGTACAAGAACTAATATTCATTGAGCGCAGAGTATCTTGTTGTATTAGTTCAGCGGCATATCCTGCTGCTCGCCTATCCCAACAAACCTTCAAAAACCATAGGAATGGCGAACATACATTAATCGGCTGTTATACCCGTTTAAAACCAAGATAACTAAGGATTATTCCCAAAATCAGCTCAAATCCGGCAGCGCTATAGGCGATATTTTTATTCTGCATAAAGAGAAAAGTTGCATAATCAATATAGTGAGGATAAAAAATCATGCTTGCCCCTTTTAGCAATACGACCCAGCAAATAATGGTTATTAAAAGTCGCCAGTTACACTGCCAAATGTTATGGCTTACAACCATAAGTACCCCAAGAATAAGAGTCCAAAAACCTAGTACGAGCATTAAGGGCGCATTTTTAAGCAAGTCTTGGACGTAGATTGTAAACTGCTCCAAATTGAGAAACATCGCGAAACTAACAAGGATCAAATAAATCCCAAGAACTTTGCTTAAAAACTTTGATTTGTCCATTTTTGATTATTCCGTTTTTATCTATATAGCTCAAGTGTAGCCCTTGATTAAAAGAAGTTCTATGGATTCTGCATTGATACTCCTGGTCTGTGCTGTTCTTCTTCAGCTACATTCATAACATTGCGTGGGTTTGGAGGAGGGAATAAGCGTTGGCTTTGTGCATAGGTACGGGCTGCAAAATATTCCATAGTGATGTTTTGTGCCTTATCTACAAGTAATTTAAATTTTTCTGTCAGAATTTTGATAAACTCATCAAAGTTATAATGACTTAATTCGGTGAGCATGAGTCGATTATCGAGCGCTTTAGATAAGGGCAGTCTTCCGTGAAATTTCGTTGGATTTTGAGTGCCAATGAGGCAAAAACCTGGTTTTTTAGGCGGATTTCCTTCAAGATCATAGCCTGAAAGCAGAGCATTAAGTAGTTGCTCATGAATTTGAGTATTAAACTCTTCAATACAAACAACCTGGCCTTTATGAAATGCATCTAGGAGTTTTGCTTGTACTTCTTTAGGATTGGTTGGTGAAATGGTAAGGTAGTCAATTCCTTTTGCTTTGAGTAGTGTATGGACTAGACGGCTTTTGCCCAGGCCAGGCCCTGCTTCAAGAATAATCCCGTTAATACCCAGCTCCTGATCCCATTCACCGCTCATTTTCCTTTCTCGAATAAGCAGCAGCATTTCAATACTCAAAGCAACTTTTTTCCGCGAATCAGTCCAGATGAATTTATTATCGATAGTTTTGGGATGGAGTTGTTGTAATGCTTCTTTGAGTTGTTTCTTTTGTTCGCGCCAGGTTTTTCCTTGTTGTATGTCATCGCGAATGTGTTGGCTCAGCTTTTTATCGAGATTTAATGTTTTGATTTCACTTAAAATAGCATAACGCATCAAGAAATCATGCGTCATGGATTTGGTTTGTAAATTCTCTTTTAAAATAAAATAGCGCAAACACATCATTTGAGCATTACGAGGCGTGATATTGAGTCCGGCATCTTGTGCTTTGGCATAATAGGCTTCAATGAGCTTTAATAAATCATTTGCGTCAACATTTGGCTCAAGTAGCGGGGTTAATATTTTTTCAAGAGGTTGTCCTTCGAAAGGCAAATAGTTGGGGAATCGTCTAAATAAATTAGGCTCAAAACGCCCTTCATAATGAGTAGGATTTCCAGCAAAGATGATTTTATGATTTTTTAATGGATAACATGTGCCTTCAAACCAAAACTCTTTATCGCCACGCGCAAACGCCTCAAACAAAGCATAATGCTCCTGACTTAAATTGGCTTCATCAATAAATAATATTGGTTGACTCTCACCTTTATGTTCAAGCCAGTTTTTTACTCCGGCCAATTCATGATAAATGGTGATGGGTTTTTGATGTTCCTTTCCATACTGAGTCAAGATTTTTTGGACAAAATAGCTTTTCCCAGTTCCGGTTTTACTGGTTAGGAACACAAATGAATGACAACCCAGATAGTTCATCACCATTTCAGGTGTGGTTGGTTCTCCAATCTCAGGAAGGATTCCTATGCTCAATTCCAAGTTTCTGATTAAATCCGCAAGCCATTGCGAATGGCGTGTTGTGTTGTTGGGTAAATCAATGAAATGACTATGGCATGGTGTTAGTTTGAGCCGTTGATAGGTTCTTTTTAATTGTTCCGCCAGTTCGGAATTTAATCGTGCGAAGTCTTCTTCAGGTTTATAGAGGTGAAAGGTCTTATCGACGGCTTTAAAAGGAGTGGCATTATCACTAATTAAAGTGATGTTTTGAGCAAAAACCGCCTCTCCATTGACCCAAAGGGTAGGTGGATCAATAAAAAGAGTTTGTAATTGTTGAGCAAAAGTTGTCGAAAACTGTCCTTTGAGAATTACTGGGTTGCCTTTTTTAATGGCTTTAAGTAATTCAGTTTCTTCACCTTTAAACAATTTGTCTTTTAAAGAGACGTGGAAAAACAAACTGTTAAAATTGGTTTTGGGATCAATATTAATCGTGATGGCATCTGTTGGTTTATAATGTTCTTCAGCATCATCTAAGTCATTAGAAATAATGAGGCGATTGCTCTGTTCTAATGCTTCGATAGGAATGACCGATTTTTTCAATGGCTCTGGAACAAATACTTTGGGCGTTGTCTTGATTGTTAGCGTACATTGCGCTTTTTTTGCTTCCTTCAAGAGGCTGTACCATTGAATTTCCGTTAAGTTATCGGTTACCAGTAGTTCGAGTGATTGGTCTAAAGCAAAAAATCCAGGGAGTGGTTTAAGTGTATGATTCTCGGTAATTTTGTATTGATTGGAAAATAGGGGGAGAGTTGTTTGGTTCACAATTCTTTTTTTCCCCGCAGCGGCCAAAGGAGTGATGACGTCGGGATAAGTACTCAAGTCAGGTTGAGCAAATTCCAAGTGAAAGTCCTTGGCTAATTCATGCCACTCTCCATTAAAGAAAAAACGGTTTTTTGCCATCAATTCAGTGATTAAGAAACGAAATTTAGGATCTTCAAATGGTGGATTATGCACAATTAATTTGGTGGTTTTATTCTTGGCGGCTTTCAAGAGTGCGCCGGGAAGAATATCTAAAGTTCCCTCATCAAATGTATGTCTTCCTAGAAAAATAGATTCCCAATTTAAAGATGAAGGTAAAAGGATGTCATCATCACCCACTGGTTGATTCAGTTTAATGTTTGGTAATGCTATGGGAGGTACTTCAGGCGCTTGGCTGATGGCATCAAAACGTGAATAAAAATCATCACCCATCTTAAACGCAGAGCCCTCATCCATTGCTACAACTACACGCACATTAGGTGGGATAAAAAGACCACAAAGATTAGGGTCGTCATTGTCGATAATGCTGTTTAAGCTAACATGACGGGCCTTAGGGGCAGACCAGTTAATAAACCAGGTATATGATTCGCTGGGATTTAACGTAGCATTCTTTAAAAATTGACTTATGGGGCTATCTACCTGTTGGTCATTGTTGTGTTCCACGCGCAAATTACGGAGAACCAGAGAGTCCAAGTCACGGGAAAACAATGTGTTTTTAAAGGCTGAAGATGCCTTATGAAGCGCTTCGATTTCCTGGTTGTCCTTAAAAATAAGCCATTGCTTTGCACACCAATCCTTGGAGGTAAGTTTTTTTGCAAGTTCATCTGCATTTTGGGCTTGAATCGGTACGCTATTCCAAGTCTGAAAGCGGTTATCTGGTTTTAAAGGGCTAGTTATTTTTTTAGTTTTCTTTTCTTCAGTCGTTTTTTCGTCCTTTTTTTGGGCCAGTGGCGGTATTGGGAGATCCATCACATGAGCAACACCACCGCCTAAATCCAAGGTAAAATGCATATCCTGGTGTTGAACCATCACGAATTGATGGACATCGTTACTGACAAGACGGGCTTCAATTTGCAATGCGTTTGCCAAAGCGGAAAAGAGCTGGGCTCGATGCCTGCACACTCCTGCACGTTGTTTGATTAAGGAGTTCAATACGTCAATTGCATTCCCTTTTATGTCTGATGAAGCGGATTCTTCTTCAAAGCGGCAATATTTGGCCAGAGCTTGAATGCGTTGTGTCGCATCAAGTATTAGCAGTTTTTGATACTCCGGACAGTTAATTAACCCTCCTGTGACATCAAAAGATAATTTGGAGATCCATTCTAAATGTTCTTTGGGGGCATTGTTTTTAAGGGTGAAATCAACGTTATTTCCTGGTTCAATGACGTAATTAACAAGGCAGGATTCAAGTTTTTTTTTAAACTTGATGAAATGATAACCGGAAGTGTTACACCTTTTTAATTCAAAATCAGGGTTTTCTGCTGCATAGTTGATCAATTTATCGCAATTGCTTAATGCAGGTAACTGAATCCATTGATCCACTAAAGGTTTTTCAAAAGTAATTTGACCATAAGCGAGTTTTTTAGCCGTTTCTGGCTGGTTAAATTGTTCTTCTAATTCTTGGGTAGTGCATTTTAAGGATGCAGGAACTGATTCCAGATTTTCTTCTAATGGGATGTAGGGTTTAAAGTTTTTACTGAAAGGAAACCAATAAAATGTATTAAGATGATAACTCGAAACGGGAGGGTTGGGGCCTTCTTTTGCTTTGAACATCGTGCGCGCAGGCAAGTTGGGAATGTGATCTGTTTCGCCTATATTTCCATCAAGAGATAAAGAACCATCAGTATATTCATATTTGTGTGTTTGTTCCGCGGCGATTTCTAATAAGTTGATTTCAATGTCTGGATAACTGTGTTGAAACCATTGGGTCGCAACTAAATCATTTTTGTTCCATGGTGAGGGAAACGAGATTGATTTTAAATTAGGGGCGATTGTAATTAATTGATTTAATTGTGGAAAACTCAAAGCATTTAAACAAAAAGTGATGTGATTTAAAGATGAAAGCGAACCAGGTTTAAGATGATTCAGTAAAGCAAGAAGATCATCGGGATTATCAATTTTAATTTCATTCAAATTTGGTGCAGCAGCAAAAAGGTTTAGCAGTTGTGCGGAGGAAAGGTTGGTTCCTGGGGCAATGAAATTTTTTAAATTTGGCAATGAGTTTGATGCAAAATTAATCGATTCAAAATCAAGATAGCAGGATGATAGTTCAAGATGAGTTAAATTGGGTGCCGCGATTAATAGGCTATAGAGCTGCTCGGGAGCTATTTGACCTTGGCCGAGAATAACTTTTTTTAAAGATTTGAGTTTATTATCAGGTTGGATGAGCGGCTCGCCATACTCTGTCCAATCAAATGCAGAAATAAATAACGTTTCCAGATTGGGGGCGGAGTTAACAAGAGTGTATATATCATCCAAAATGAAACTGGAGCTGATGGAAAGTTCTTTTAAGTGAATAAGAGAAGCGTTAATTTGCAGAGGCTCTTCCCAGGATAGGAACAAGTTGGTTAGCGCCAATTCCGTTAAGTTGGTTGTTGCATTAATTAATGCATTTATGTGACGAATTGATGTTCTTACACTGTTTAAGGAAAGCGTTTTTAAATTGGCTATTTTTTTAGAGTGCAGGGAAAGAGATGAATTCTTTGTAAGTATTCCATTAATGAGGCAAAGCGATATTAAGTTTGGCGAATTGTTTAATAATGTAGAGAGCCGCTCAGGAGAAAAATTAATCTGTTCTGCCAATAAAAATCTTAATGAAGTAGTTAGGAGTGGCTCTTCATGTTCCTCATTTTCGTACAATGACTCCAATTCGCAATTTTCCATAGCCAGCGAGTGTAAGCCATCGCGTTTATTGAGAAAAGAAGATAGAGATACGGTACTGTTTGTTAACGAAATATGTGTTGGTTTTTTTAGTATCTCAGGACGATTTTTTAATAAATAGGAGAAATAAAGTTTGTCCGGTTCGGTGGTGGGATGATGAGGTGATAAAGTGGATTGTAAAAATTGAGGAATTGGTTTTTTTTGAGACTCACATTCGAGTTCTTTTTCAAAATGGATGTATTTTCGCCGCCAATCTCTATCCATATTAGGTTGAGTATCAAATGACCATTCGAGTGCACCGACTAAATCTCGTTGAATTACTTCAGTGTCATTTAGATCACTGAAAAGATCAGGTAAATACAATGTTAATGAATTGATAAAATTAAAAAATGCATCAGGGGAACTTAAAACTTTGGTGCAGAGTGCATCAAATTTTGGAGCATCCAAAAAAGTAACTCTATCACCGATGAGATTTAATTTTTTTAACGCAGCCGCTTCTTCGGATGGATTCAACTCACGATATTGGAGATGGATATAATCAACTTCCTCTACATCTTCTATTTTTTTTAAACCGTCTTTAGTAGGAGCATATACAGAAAAATTATCATCAAGGAGCTTTTTTATAATCCGTTGTTTCAGATAGAGATTTTCGGATGTTTCGTTCAAACTGCATTTGAGAATGATTGTCTTTTTTTCGAGTTGCGCGGAATTTATGGCGATGGTATCCCAGCATTCTGGATTATCCGCCAGGGCTTTATCAAGGTTCAAGACCCCGCCATTTGGCTCAACTGAAGATTCAATCGTTGGTAATTGATTTTTTTCATATAACAAGTCGAGATCATCGAGGATTTCAATATGGGTTTTCATTGAATTTAATGCACAGTTCGTATTTCTAATTGATGAGTTGTGCAATCATATATCATTCGGTGGGTTTTGTAGACATCAGCGGGATTGCATAGCCAAAAATTTATCAATCATCTGGCGTGAAAGGCTGATGGGGTTGGGGAGTTGTGGGAGTTTTTTTATAGAGAACCATTGGGCATCTTCAATTTCGGTTTCATCGATGTGAATTTCGCCACTGTCATATTCGGCAATGAAGCCTAGCATTAAATTACTTTGAAATGGCCAGGGTTGGGAAGAAAAATAGCCCAGATTTTTTATCGTTAAGCCTACTTCTTCTTTTACTTCGCGCATAACTGTCTGTTCAAGCGTTTCTCCAGGTTCTACAAAACCTGCCAAGATGCTGTAAATCCCAGGCATGAAATGAGGTGAGCGTGCAAGCAAGAGTTCATCATCACGCCAAATTAATGCCAGCATAACAGGTGCAATTTGAGGAAAAATTAATGAGTTACATACGGAACATACTTTAGCACGCTCTTTGGTACTGTATTGGGTTTGATGGCCGCAATACCCACAAAACTGGGTACTTCTATCCCAATGTAAGAGTTGCTTTGCTTTGGAAACAAGTAAAAAGAGATCCTCATCACCTAGAAGTTCATGAGCCTTACGAATATGTTGAAAAGTTGTATCTTGCGGTAAGATATCAGCTTCCTTATGAAGCTGTACAGCAAAACATGGGGTACTTCCATAGGTACCTAAATAAATTTGACGCTCAATAGCGAGATTAAGCGCGTTAATGTTAAAAAATTTGGGTATGTAATTGTTCTGTAACAGGATGTCTTCGCCATGAAAGATAAACCAGAATGCGGGTTCAGCAAATGAAGTAGGGGGATGAATTTGTGATATAAATGGCTTAGACATAATCAGAATCCATAATTTGTTCTACATACTAAGTGTACATAATGATTTTATGGGTGGTCAAATATGGTTTTTACCCTCACCCTAACCCTCTCCCATTGTGGGGGAGGGGTAAGATTGAAGCTTTTCAGCTTGAAGGGCATAAAGCTGTGCTGACAGAACAAGGCGTGGAAATTCTAAAATTATCGCGACAAATTACCAGAGCGGCAAAAAATGTCGAGAATGCGGCAATTAATTTAAAATCAATTTATTAAAAATCACTCCGACTGGCTTTTGATTGCGCTTTTTAAAACGCACACCTCCAGTACCTAGTTTGGAGTATTAGACATCAATCGCAAATTGACATATAAAATAATAGATCAAAGTCTCCTAATGAAGAGAAAATTATGAACACATTCAAAATGTACCTCATAAGCGGTTTAATGATTATGTTTTCTGTTACAGCAAGCAGTATGACCGAACATGTTTCCCAAGTTGAATCAGATGCCGCGCGAATTTCCATGTTAGAGAAGGCGCTGGCTCCGCAAAAGCTCGATGAGGTCGCAACTTTGTTTGCAAAAGCTAATAAAGAACGGAATGGTGCAGTCCAATTCATGCTGTTTTCGGACCAGTTAAAAGAAAAATTTAAAGATCGTTGGCCTTATTGGGTTTCTGGTGTTTCCAGCCCATGGATTACTTCTTATGAAATTAAAAAAGTAGTACAAAGTAAAAATGCGTGGAAATTTAAAATAACCTACCAATGGGCAACCGCGGATGGACCATTTAATCCTCCAATGGTTCAGACAATAGTAGTAACCCCGGTTCCTAAAAACATAAACGCATCGCAAAAATTTTGGATAACTGAATTTAATGAGCACTAGTTTAAGAGAGCATCAGGGGCAGGACAGATTTAAAAAATGCTTATTTTAACACCTGAGCGGATAGCCTGGGTAAACCACCCAGGCATATAAAAAACCTAAAAAGGGGCTTTCCTAATTACTTGTTAGTGATTCCTATTGTTGCAGCAAATGCTAAAGCCACACCAACTCCAATTACGGTTTGCGTGAAAAAGCTATATCGGTTTGCTGCTTCACTCTCAATAGATTCAGTTTTTCGAGCATTTTCTTGTGGGATATCAGAAGTTTTAGCGCTTACGGATTTTGTTTGTGCTGCTGAAAACTTGCGTTCCGCTATTTTATCTTTTGAATCATAAAAAATTGGATCGGTTATAATCACTTTACCACTAGGTGTTTGCGCTTTTCCTACCATAGATGAGGCTTCAATCTCTGAATACCCACTTTGCATCAATTCTGAGATTTCTTTTTCTAATACTTGTTTGGTTGGAGACGCACTCGTATTAATTTCGAGGAAATGCTCGTCTATTTTTCCTTCAATTTGTCCATCATTCCAGGAAACATTTTTTTTCTTTGCTGTTTTAATTGTGGATTGATCTTGCTTCTCGTTCATAAAAACCTCATTAATATGTTTTTGGTTAAAATTAAATCAATTTTAGCAATAAATAATTAATGTAATATTAAATAAAAGTACAGTTGGTGTTTTTGTTGTTCTTTGTGATGAATAAATAAAAATCATGGCTCATGTATTTCTAAATGATGTACTAAGAGGTAGTCCAATGTGCTTCAATCTAAATTGTTTAATTGGAGCTATAATTAAGAGTAAGATTTTTTATACTGGTCAATTCCATTGAGGGTTATATGGAGGCGCACCAGGATTTCTATTGATTGGGAGAATATGGATGCATATCGATAGGGGATCCTATGCTACTTATATTGCAGAACGCTTACCTACTTGGCGCGTTTTTTTGCCCCCTGTAATCCTGTCCTTAATTTGTATTTTAATTGAATATGAAACGAATTTTCTCGTTTTCCATACCTTGGCAGAGTTAATTTCAGTGTTTATCGCCTTAACGACAATGACGGTAGCGGTGACAACGACTCAATTCACCAAAAATCAGTATGTGGTTTTTATTTCTTTAGCAGTAGGGTGGTGCGCAAGTATCGATATAGCTCATCTTTTAGCTTATGAAGAAATGAACATATTGCCGCATGGCGGAGGGAATCTGAGTACCCAGCTTTGGGTTTCTGCACGAATTTATCAAGCCTTATCTTTTCTTTTTGCTATTTATTTCTTTAGACATACCATGAGGATTTGGGTAATTAATGCTATTTTATTTTTCATAACGTTAGTTATTTTTACTGCTATTTTTACGGGTTATTTTCCCACGACATATATTCAAAATTATGGGGTTACCTGGTTTAAACTCTATTGCGAACTGGGTGTTATCCTCATCTTATGCACGACCCTCATATTGCTTTGGTATGAGAAGGCAATGATGTCGAAAGAGATGTTGTTTTATATGAGCTTGAGCATTATCTCGATGATAGGTTCTGATTTGGTATTGTCTCATTATAAAAATTTATTTGGTATAGAAATAATACTTGGCCATATATTAAAAATATTTTCCTTTTGGTTTATCTACACTGCGTTGGTGGTACAAACATTACGCCATCCTTTTGCAATGTTGGCACGTGTTGCAACGACTTACGATAACATTCCTGATCCTACTCTTATTGTTCAATCTGAAGGTACAATCAGTCAAGCGAACAGGGCTGCTGGAGCATTTACTCATTTAAAACCTGAAGAATTAGTGGGATTATCTTCCCACGAGCTTTTTCATAATAAGTCTATAGAACAAGAACAATGCCCTGTGTGCACTCAATTGTCTACTTCAAGACGCCAGTTTATTGTGGAAATTGAGACTGAAAAAAATGAATGGGTAGAATGCAGTATATCAACTATTGCCTCTGATTTTTTTCCTAATTCCTGGGTACAAATCGTAAGAAATATTACTGTGCGTAAGACTCTTGAAAAAGAACGAAACAAATTGACTTATGATTTGAGTGAACGTATTAAAGAACTTCGTTGTCTTTATACGATTGCTAATTTAATCGCACTTCGGGATTTAAATATTGAAGAATTGTTTATACAAACAGTCAACGTGTTGCCGCATGCCTTTCAATTTCCGGAGCATATGGCTGCAACCATTGAAAGCGAATGGGGCGAGTTTAAGTCAGACCCCAAAGCGAAAAAACTGCCTTACCAATTGGAAAAAGAATTTCAAATTGAAAATCACTCCGCAGTAAAAATAAACGTATTTTATTGTGCACAACCATCAAGGTCAGAGCCTGTTTTTTTACCTGAGGAATCAAGGCTTTTAGACTCAGTAGCGACGTTATTACAGAACGCACTGACGCGATTTCATTCGGAACAAAAAGCGACGGAGGCCGAAAAGCGATTTAAAGAAAGCGAGGAACACTTTCGCGCGTTCATTGAACAAGCGCATGTTGGCGTTTTTATACGTAGCAAAAATCGATTTTTGTATGTAAATCCACGATTTTGCGAGCTGGTTGGCCGCAAAGCAGAGGAACTGTTATCCATGGGACTTCTGGATTTAGTAGAGGACAAACCTACCCAAGAATTAGTTCTTAGTTATTGGCGGCAATTGGATTGTGGCAAATCGAGTATTGCCTATAACCTTCCTTTAAAGAGAAAAAGTGATGGAGTCTCTTTAATTCTAAGAATTGATACGACGGTTGTTTCCTGGGAAGGGCATTTCGAGTTTCTTGCCATAGTGGATGATGTGACACAGATTCAACATGCAAGAGAGCAAATCGAGCAATATGTAGCTCAGTTAGAATCTGCGATAAAAGGAACGTTTCTCGCGGTTTCTAATATGGTCGAGTTTCGTGACCCCTATACAGCAGGTCATGAGCATCGCGTAGGGTTAATTGCGAAGGCAATTGGTGAGGAATTGGGATGGACGCCTGAACGTTGTTCATCCCTTGAGCTCATGGGGCTTGTCCATGATATAGGGAAAATTTCAATACCCGCAGAAATTCTTTCCAAGCCAACTCGACTTAGCGCGATTGAAATGGAACTCATAAAGGTACATCCACAAGCGGGCTATGATATTTTAAAAGATGTTCCTCTTAAAGAACCCATTGCAGAGGTCATCTTACAGCATCATGAACGTCTGGATGGCAGTGGTTATCCTCGAGGACTAAAAGGAAAAGAGATTTTGCCTGAAACCTTGGTGATTTCTGTAGCAGATGTCTTGGAGGCGATGACATCTCACAGACCCTACAGGCCGTCATTAGGTATTCAGGCTGCAGTGGCAGAAATTAAACGTGGCAGGGGTGTGCTTTATGATGAAAAAGTTGTCGATGCCGCATTAAAGTTGATTGAAGAAAATAAATTACCACTCGATCTATGAAGAACGGGCAACGCTCCTCTCCCGCAAGCACACCAATTCTTTATTAGACAAACCCTTTGCAATATCACTATATTAGTAATTATATTCTTAATCCCAAGGTTTCTATATGTTTCGAAAAACTGCCCCATGTTTTTTCGCAGTCGTCATTGATGCTTTAGGTTTTGGACTCGTTTATCCAGTGATGACGGCACTATTTACAGCAGATCATAGTCCTGTATTAACTGCCGATGCCAGTATCGCAGTGAAGCATTTTTATTTGGGATTAAGTTATATGCTTTATCCCTTATGCATGTTTTTTGGCACCTCATTTATGGGCGATTTATCTGATGTTTGGGGGCGAAAAAAAGTATTATTATTGTGCATGCTGGGGATAGCCATTAGTTTTCTGTTAATGGGGATGGGAGTTGCCTTTTCGTGTTTGAGTTTATTGCTTATTGGTCGAGCGCTTTCTGGTTTAATGGCTGGTAGCCAACCCATAGCTCAAGCCTCTATTGCTGATTTGAGCACTCCCGAAACCAAGGCCTTAAACATGAGTTTAATTTCCATGAGCTTTAGTTTTGGTTCTGTTCTTGGCCCCTTACTTGGTGGTGTGATGTCCGATCAACAATTACTGCCCTGGTTTACGTTTACCACTCCATTTCTTACGGCCGCATTGCTTGCATTCATTGCCTGGATTTGGATAGAGCTCGGATATAAAGATACTGTTTTAGTTTTGTCACATAAGAAGATTTCCATTTTTCGCCCGATACAAATTTTTATTGAAGCATTTCAGCATCAATCGGTTCGTATTCTGGCCTTGGTGTTTTTATTGATGCAAATGGGATTTAGCCTTTATTTTCAATTCATCATTGTGCATATGAAGATGGCTTATCATTACACCAATTGGCAGTTAGGTGCCGTACAAGGCATGATTGGTTTGGGTTTTGCCATTGGAATCCTGATTGGTATGCCTTTATGTGTGAATCGATATAAAGTACACCACATTGCGTTATCAACTCTTGCTCTCACTGGTTTGGGGCAGTTACTGGTTTATGTTATCCCTAATGCTTTATTACAATGGCCTTTGGCAGTAGTTATTGCAACTTTTGATATCATGGCTTTTGCCTGTTTATTAACTTTATTTTCCAATGCTGTAGATGCACAATCGCAAGGATGGGTAATGGGAATATCTGGGGCAGTAATGGCATTTGCCTGGATGGTGACAGGTTTTGGTTCCAATTTATTATCTATTCTGTCTAGTGCTGGCTTGATTGTCGTTGGTGGCGTATTGCTGCTCATTTCAGCGCTACTTTTACTAAAAAATAGATCCGTGTAGCTTTTGTTATTATATTCCAATTGCAACTGCAATTGCTTGGGCTATTTGGTTTTATCAACTAATCGTTTAGTCTAAAGGGTTACCTATTCGTACGCATAAATAATATTGTGGTGGGCTCCTTTTTTGTGTAAAATTATTATTCAATTTGAGGAGCGTATTAAGCGATGCACAAACCTAATATTTTGATAGTCTGGTCTAATTATTATAAAGATTTAGCTGAAAGACAGTTAGAAATTTGTTTAAATAAATTAAAACAATATGACTACAATTATCAGGTTGAAACTGTTGAAGCAGGGACTTATGAAATCCCGAATGTGATACAACATTACCACCGCGTTAATCCCTTTGACGGATACTTACCACTGAGTTTGTTGCTTAAAGGTAGAACCGATCATTATGAGTTTATTTGGGAACATGTTAAAGAATGTTTTATACAATTTGCTTTAGATGGATTAACCCTAGGCAATGGAGTTATTTCAGCTCCGAGTATGGATATTTTGTGCGAACGAGTTGAAAACGGAGAGCGAGTTCAAGAAGCGATTAATGCGGTCGATTATTTAATCCGTTTGAAGAATAAAAAAAATAATAAAGTTGCATATGCCTAAAATTCTAATTATTTCCTCTGGTATCCATAAAGATCTCGCATCGGAACAACTGGATCTCTGTGTAAGTCTTGTTAAAAAAGCAGGTTACGATTATCAGGTGGAGTTATTACAAGCAGGCGCTTATGAAATTCCGTTTGTGATTAATACATACCATCAAAAAAAACCTTTTGATGGTTATATTGCACTGGGATTAATCCTTAAATTAAATCTCGATCACTTTGAGCATATCATGTCTCATATTCGATACTGTTTCACTCAATTTGCTCTAAACGATATTGTAGTGGGTAATGGAATTATTACTGGATCAACTATTGAAGAATTAAGTGAACATATTCGCAGTTCAAACCCGTGTCATTCAGCGTATCCTTCTGCGTTTAATGCAGTGGATTGTCTCATCAAGTTAAAGAGCAAAATAGCGCCCACATCATCCTGAGAGATTTACGACGAAGGATCTCCGGGTTGGAGCATTATTATAATGTCATCCCCCTGACTGGAGTTCCCTCACTTGGTCGGGATGAATGAAACTACGTTTGCATGAGCGTCTTTTTATCATTCTTGCGAAAAAAGAGTGTTCTACTTGAGCTCAGGTACCTTCGGTATATTTTCCAATTCTTTTGTGGGTTTACGCGAAAAAAAAGAACCCAAATAACTGAAGATAGATGGATGAGAAGGAGGTCCGGCTTCTTCTTTAACTTCGACGATTTGAGGCTCTGGATACAAGCTTTCCTGAACCATTCTAAAACCCGAAAAAACGCTCTTGAGAACCAGAGGTAACAAGCTCAACATAATCAGCATACTGGCCAAATTGGTCGACTCGTTAAATAACGCATAATTGGTTAAGGATTCCAAAACTGCAATAATTAAAGCAATTCCTATAGTATTGGAAATCAAAGTAGATGCATTGATATTCCGATTATCCATGGGTAAGTCGGCGCTTTGATTGATTTCGTAAAACGCAATCCATAACCACAACAAATCAAAGGCAACACTATACCAATGCTGCTGATGCATTTCTGTGACATTAGCTCCTACTGCTTTAGCCAAATCAAAAGTCATTTTTCCACTTTTAAGCGCTAAGGCCATGGTAGGTTTTTCTTGTGAATTTGCTAAAGGAGCAAATTGCTGTACAAATAAGCTCTGGGGAAGATGAATATCAAAAAGTTCATAAAAGGTTTTTTTAGAACCAAATAATCTTCTTAGCTGTTCTTCACTGATGTTCGATAAAGCATCCACACCAGGGGCAAAAGTACCATCATCTGAATGATGAGCAATGACGACATTCGAATTTTTCATCATCATTACATCATTCGTTCCATCCCCATTGGCGACGACAAAATAATTATGATCCTTGAGATAACGAGCCAGAGTACCTTTGCCCTCAGTGCTCATTTCTGCAAAAATAATTACAGGGCGTTTTGCTTTATCCCTGGCCATTAATTTTTGAAAGCGCGCTAATATCGCTTCATTAATACCCGCAAATATAACAGCGGAATCAGGTGTACAAAGTTCTTCGCTTAAAAGGTTAAGGTTCTCTTCTTCAATATGGGCTGCTCGAATGGTGATAATGCTTTTTGCATTTTCCGGGCATAATACTTTAGCAATATTTACTGCCGCTTTCGTTGTATCACCGGTAGCTACAAATACAGGGACCGATATTTCTCTACATTGAGCAATAAATTTTTCGGCACCTTTTTTTACTGGGTTATCAATAATAAAGGTTCCGTGATATTCCAAATTTTTAAGTAAGTCCGAATGTTCTAAAAGAAAATGTTCAATCTCCTTTTTATCATCTTTATCAAATAATTTCTTTAAAATGGCGAATTCGTGTTCATTCAGTTTGGCTTGTGCGATACACCAATCACGGGATAAGACCGCGGTGCGACTTTGCATCTTGGTATAGTCTTGCAACAAAGGTGTTTTTTGAAAAGCATCGGTTTTAGGCACTCCACAAAAGACAAGAGCAGAATGCTCCCCATCATGTACGAGTGTAAAGCGCCCTCCAAACGTGCGATATAAACCCAAATGAAATGTCTCGATCTCTTTTTGCTGTTCTGTGGCAGTAATCACTTTTCTAAAATGATTATTCCCCAGGGTAGTTACTTCCAAACAGTGTTGATCCGCCAATAAGGTTTTGAACAACTCTAAAATAGCATGTTCTTCAGGTTCTAATTCTTTTTTATTGTTTGTAAAGGCATAGCAAAATACTTCAAATGATTTAAGCCATCGTGCGGTTTCAGGTAGAAGCGTACTGTCTTTATTTTCTTTGAGGAGATGCTGTACCTCAGGTGGCATGTCAGAGGTCCATAAACCGAGCACGTCCATACGTGTCGTAGTTAGAGTTCCAGTTTTATCCGAAATAATGGCAACACCATTGGAAAACTGCTCACGATAATATCCGCCCAAGGCATTACATAAATCCACGATTCGAAGTGCATCTATAGTCTCAAAAGGTTGCTCTCCTAAATTACTATTCAGTTTTTTCATCAAGCGACTATTTACTGTTTCACGTAAAAAAGCTTCAGAAAAGGGAATCATTGTTTGAAAAAGTGTGAACATTAGCCTGAGCGTTTCTGCAGGCATTTGGGTAATGTCCCTTTGTAAGAAAGCCGCCATAATTATGGAGCCTAAAATGGAATATAAGACGTTTCTTTGTTTGCGTTTCGCGATAATTTCATTAATGTAGGCTTTTTTCTCATAATTGCTATTTAATAACAGTTCTTTCTCAGGTTTGATTTGAATAAAAATATTATTTTGGCCGTATGTGTTTAGCTTATCACCTACCAGCACTCCCGCTTGTTTGCCATCCCTTACTGCGTACAAGTCCACTTTTTGGTAATTTGAAGTAAAATCAGGTTTGGTATGATGTTCTATCCAAACATCTTCACCATTTTGGGCTTTAAGATTGACGCTAAATTTTTTTCGTTCCAACGTTTTGGTAAAATCACCTTCCAAGTTACGTTGTAGGGCAATCAACTCTCCAGAAATTGGCACACAATCTAAATTGATACTCTCATCACAATGCACCAAATCGCCTGTACGAAGCTGATATCGGGGGATGCTAACAAATTTTGGACCATTCGCGGTAAATCTTAAAACCTGATGTAATTTATGATTGTATTCATAATCATGGTCCAGCTTTTCTTGCTGTAGGCGCATTTTTTTTATGGTTGACGGAGCCAAATCCGCCAATAACGCGGGTAGGTTCCGAAATTTTTGGACAATTCTGTCGGCATAACGAATATTATGAGAGATCAATCCTAATTGAAAAGCGCGTGAACTGACCATCAACTCGCTGGCGATAAAGTGATTTATTTGAAAATAAAGATTGGATAAGGGAGTTAGGCCACTGGAAATCACCGCAGTGTCTGAGCGCTGTGCTCCGCGAGTGTACTGGTGGCGGACCAGCAACTCTTGTACTTTTTGAGTAAGATAAGAGACTCCACTTGGAACAACTAATGCACTGGCTCCCAGTCCGGCAATCAATGAATATTCATCAGATATTTGCTCATTGAGTAAAAAAGTGGTGCCTTTAAAAACAGAGCTGTACATATAAACAATCGCTGTAATTTCACTGGCTACAGCAACAGATAGTGCTGCTCCGGAATCAAGTTTCTTGTCCGTAATCCGGTTTAACGCGCAATACCCTAATACCGCAGCTCCATAAAGAAATTTGATAATAAAATCATATTCAGGGCTTCCCATGAGGTATTCACTCAGATATGGGGTTAGATAATCGCCAAGAAGTAATGCAGCCCCTGAAGAAATCGCCGGCCACATGTATTTTTTAAAAGTACTCCAATCCATAGAGTCTAAAGAAAAAGTCCAAGCTAGGGTGTTATAGAGCTCTTTGACCCGTAGCGAAAAAAAATTGCCTATTTCTGTGGCTGTGCTTCTTATGTAGTATGTTCGATCGGGTTCGGCATGTTGTATTAATTGAAGTGGTAAGGCTCTGCTGTCTTTAGGATTTGTTTTTGAAATTTTTTTTGAGGGAGGTATTTTTGTTTGCATAGTAAATCCTTTTTGTATACCAATCAATGCCATTGGATATTTAGGGCCCATCTTGATAATTAACTTATCTCTATAAAAGGTTCAAGAGGATCTTGATAAAAAATAAGTATAAATGCATTACTTTATGAGATTGATTCAACGCACAGGAGGGCAAGGATTAAGCTGCATTGTGTTGAGGAACGGTAGAAGACAAGCATAAGCTAGACCCATGCTTGTCTTGTATTATTTAAGGTTGCATATCCAAACTACATTTAGGTGTTTCAGTGGGTTGCGGTTTAGGTGAATTCGCAAAGAATCCTTTTTCTGCAACAAAAAGTCTATTTGCTAGCCCCGCTTTATTTTCTGTATTCGCTGTTTGTTGACCAGGAATAAACGTAATCTTCTCCACGTTTTTCGTGTTCTTTATACGTTCTTTCACCTTAAAATTATCTGCTTTCAAAGCATCCAATAAATCATCTGGAACTGCTATCTTATAAGCGTTTTTATCATCGAGGCTAAAGAGCTCACCTTGATAATTCAGTCCATAGCGTGAAGAAATAATCCCTTTATCGGTACTGGATACGAGGGTAAACGTGAGCATTCCAGGTACTTTGGCACTACTTTCTCGGATCACAAAAGGATAATCATGATGATTTTCCAGAACTGTTTTAACCTGCGATGCATCTGCTACAAAATAAGGACTTTTGGTAATTTCCTGGTAAAGAGCTTGCCCTGTTGAAATTTTTTCAGCCTTGGGAGCATCTTGAATTACAGGCTTTTGTACCTTTTCTTGATTTTCGGAAGATTGTTTTAATAGTCCAAAATGCATGGTCAAAGTAGCAACTAATCCTTCAGGAAGAATCTTTAATTCAATTTGTTTCTGCTCATCAACTGCAAATAATTTACCCTCTCTATCCAAACCATATCTTATACAATTAATACCCTGGTCTGTCATCTGAGCTGCAGTGAAGGTGAAAAAACCGGGAATCGCAAGTTTACTTTGATGGACAGCAAAAGGGGCATTGGGTTTTTCAGTAAAGAATCTATTTACATCTTCGTGATCGATAAATAATCCACGATTCGCAACTTCCTGGAAAATAGACACTACTTTTTCTACAAACTGATCTTGTATCGTAAATTCTTTAAGGGATTCTGCAAAATCGTCTAAGGCTTGAAGATTTTCATGCATTATTTTGAGACAGAATCTATATTTGGATAGGGGCGCTCCCACTCCAGAAATTTCTGCTTTTAGGCTAACATCCTCTCCTGCATAAGCATGTAAACGTAAACGTACATTCTTAGGTATCAGATGTGGATGTTTGGTAAAATAATCTTTTAAAGTAAACAATATATCAAGTCGATCATCAAAAAAATCGAATATTATTTCTTCGTTCGGATGCTCTGTTGCCGCTTTTTGCATCTGTGCAAAAAGAATGGTTCTTTTAAATTCATCTACTTTGTCCACGTCCAAAGATACGTGTTTATGGATATTCTTATCAGAGTCCATCCACGTATTATTGTTAATCTCATCCATGATGCGATTGAATGAAGTACCACTTTCCAAGTCTCCTTCTATATCCGCCAGCATTAATGGATCCAGGTTTATACCGAGGTCGCTACAAATAGTTTTTATTGCCGGGCAACAAGAACCTCTAAAATTATACATAAAACCACTATTCATTAGATCTGTAAAATAATCTTGCCTGGTAGAACCAATGAATGCGTAGGCTGCTGAAAATTTGGCATTTTCCTTTTTAAGCCTATTAAGGAACGTTCTGTTTTTAACAAGAACCGCATCACCCAGATGTTTGCTAAAATTATCATGTGGTAATGCAGCGTAATCCCTATTAAATAAACATCCATCAAAATCAAAAGATAAATAGCGTATTGACATTTTTGTACCTTAAAAAATTTAATTAATTCAAAATGAAAAATAATCAAGTGTTAAATTATTCTTAAGGAATCGTATCAACTTGGGATGGATATCGATGTGATGAGATGATTTAAGAGAGGGAGCAACAAAATAGAGAAAAAACTTAACCATTAGGTTGAGTTTTTGTTTAACACCGCAGATACACTTAAAAATCTATTCAACAAATCCAGCCTATTGATTTAAGATCACTTAAGTTGTACCAGTCCTCCGCTCATACAGAATTTGGTTGTGGGCGTTTATATCCCAGTATTCGTATGAATGTTTTAAAAATGACGGCATTTTATCGTTTAATTCTTAAGATAATATTAAATCAATTGATCTTTTTGTGCATTAATTAATCTATCATTTGTATTTGTGCTAAATTTGTATAAATGGAATGGACAATGCTGCGCAGTATCCTTAGTTCATAAACATGATTGAGTCTTCACGCCAGACAAAATGGATGTGCAAAATGAGCGATTTTGATACAGTTGCAATCGAATTTGATTTAACTCAACACAGCATCAAACAAGTTGCTCTTGATGAGTTGAGAATTAATACCCAAGAGAAAAACAAACTTTATTGGATTCATAGTAACTTAAATCAAGAGGATGCTTTTAATCAATTAGTAGAAATACTAAGACTACCCTCCGATGTAATTCAATTATGCGCTGAGGAAAAAAACTCATCTAATCTCATTGATAATGATAATGCACTAACATTGCAAATTAGATGTTTGGCTTCACTTGAGTTAAATGATAATAACGAAATCAGTTTAGATAACTTGGTAATTCATCTTACCTCAAATTATTGTTTTACTGCGTCACATGAGCCTCTACCTGTTTTATTTGAATTCTTTAATAATTGCTCAAAATCCGTTCATTACGCTAAAACGCCTGGTTTTATCTTATTTTTATTTCTTGAGGGAATTATTAATGATTATGCTAAGGTTCTTTTTCATTATGAAGAAATAGCAGAAGAATTCGATTCTTTATTACAAACCGCTCACGAGAATATTTATAAAAATGTCGCAGAGGTAAAGCATCAAACGCTGCTAATCAAGCGTTATATGATTGCAATAAGGGAAATTTTAATGCGAATTACTAATCGCAATATCCTTGTCATCTCAGAGAAGTGCCGTTCTTCCTTATATAATTTATCGAATCATAGTCATCTTATCATCAATGAAGTGGATTCAATTCGTGAGTTACTCAATAGCTTATTAGGACAAATCGATAATGAGCTGATGCAAAAAATGAGTGAAACAATGGCCGTACTCACAGCCTTTGCCGCTATTTTTTTGCCGTTAACATTAATTACTGGAATTTACGGAATGAATTTTGACTGGATTCCTGAATTACATTGGCAATACGGATATTTTGCAGCACTAGGGTTAATATTTATCTGTGCAATATTTCTGTATCTTCTTTTCAAAAAGAAGAAATGGCTGTAATCAGAGCACGAATTATTTGAGGATATACTCATAAGGGAGCAGGCATATCTTCACGTTGTTTGCGGAGTTGCTTGGCCAGTAAAGAGCGACCACAATCGATATAGGCAAATGCATGAGCAAAATCTCTGAGTTCCATAGTAAAAGTGGACTGTTCCACCGGTGAGATAGTGAGCTTTGCTACTCCATTTTCATGCCGTTCTATAGAATGTCGTCCCCCATAAAAGAAGTAATGAGAAAACCAATTGCGGTTTTCATGATGCGGATTGCGAAGAATTACAAATTTACGATGAGATATTTTACTTTCTTTAATGCCAATCAGTGCATAGGTATGTTGCATGGTAATCCCCGCGGGTGGATCTTCTTTCGGACTACAGACAATCGGTTTTTGTTCTTCATGAGCATTTTTTAATGAAAGAAACAATGTTTGCTCATCATAACTGTATTTGTTTTCCTCTGGTAAAACTGCATATTGATGCAGCCATTGTTCTACAGCTGCGATTGCTTTAACGGGAGGATTAATGCTCTGAACCATTCGCTCCTTCATACAGGCAATGAAGGCCTCTTTCGTTAAAAAGGGATGATTTTTGAGTAATTGCACAAAGTGTTTTTGATGCAAATTGACCCAATTCCACCATGCGTCCAATAATTCAGGTTGATTGCCAAAAACATATTGGTGCATATTGGGAATACTGACTAATTTATCATATGGGCGTAAAAGAAAAATTAAAGAGTAAATATCTTTACCATTACAGCCATAAATTACTTTTTTATATAATTCTGCAAGAGAACACTCCGCTTGTTTCGAAGTTGCGATAGAATCATTAAAACCACCAAGAAACGCTTTTAAAGCAGTTCGACTATCACCGCTTGTTAAGGTTTTATTGTAATTACCTCCCATAAAAGTAACATAAGCCTTTTCCAGGAAACGTACCCAAGTCGGCCCTGAACTCAAAATCCCCCAGGAAGTAGGAAGTGATTTTTCAAGAATAAGCCATTGTGGCTCGTCATCCTTAAAAAAACGAACATGGATTTTATTATTTTGATCAATCATTGCCTCACGAATATATTGTTCTCCATTGGGTAAAGCAATGATGGCATTGATCACTGAAAGAAGATAACAATCACCACTACGAGCACCTTGAGCAACATGAGAAATAGATAGTTTTTTTGGATAAAGAGGTGCATAATTTTTTTTGTGCTGAACCCTAAAAAAAGAATATTCTCCAGTAGGATTAACACTTGTTTTAGGTTTTGCAATTTGTAATTGCTTATCAGATGGTTCGTTTTTAATAGCCTTATTTTCCATAATTTGGGTGTCCCTTTTGCATAAGTAATAAAGACACATAGGAGTTCCTTCCTCTCTTCTTTATAGGACTTACGAAAAACCCTCATCTCTTCGTTAAAAAATGTTTTTAATTCGATCATTTAGTCTATCTAAACGCCCTCATTAAAAACATTTTTTGCCTCGACCTTGGAGTTTTTCGTAAGTCCTGATTTAGTGTAGAGCATTTAAATTGGTTTGCGCGACGGATAATATGTTAATTGTGTGATTATTAAATATAAAATTTAATATTTAATTGGTCAATGTGGGTAATAATTATTTTTAAAGCTCATTTATAAATAAAAAATTGATTGTCAAAGCAGTGTTCGTTATCTCTTATACGAGGCACAAAGATGGGACTGATTAATGTCAGCGGAGGAGCTGACCCCCATCAAAGTCATGGCAATACTCATTTCGTTGCGAATCAGATCGAGCATATGCTCGACTCCTGCTTGTCCTCTTGCCGCTAAAGCATAAACAGTGGGTCTACCTATGAGCACAGCTTGAGCACCCAGAGCGAGCATGCGCACAACATCAAGTCCTGAGCGAATTCCTGAGTCAACGAGAATCGTGAGGTCAGAACTTACTTTATCTGCAATCATGGGAAGGGCTTTGACTGTAGATAATACACCATCTAGCTGTCGTCCTCCGTGATTCGAGACGATAATTCCATTTGCTCCGAATGTTATGGCGTCTTTTGCATCTTCTGGATCAAGTATTCCTTTTATGAGCACAGGTCCTTTCCAAAAATTACGTATCCATTCCAAGTCCGACCAGCTAAGTGAGGGATCAAAATTGTTATTCAACCACGCGATATAATTTTCTAAACCAATCCTTTTATGCAAATAGGTTGATATATTTCCCAAATCATGCGGACGTCCCATAATGCCTACGTGATAAGCCCATGAAGGTTTCAACATGGCTTGTAAGAAACGACGCTCGCGAGCAAATGGACCAGACATGCCTGAGTGGAAGTCTCGATAGCGTGCGCTAGGTGTCGACATATCTACAGTGAATATGAGGTTGGTTACACCACAGGCTTGGGCTCGCTCAAGCACATTTTGCATAAAACCACGATCTTTAAGTATATAAAGCTGAAACCAAATAGGTTGGGTGCTTTGGCTGGATACTTCCTCTAAAGAACATAGCGAAACTGTAGACAGCGCAAAGGGTATGCTTTTTTGGGCCGCTGCTTTGGCTACTTGTACCTCGCCACGTCGAGCATACATTCCTGTAAGACCTACAGGGCTTAAGATGACTGGCATTGCCAGTTTTTGTCCTAAGAGTTCTGTTTCAAAATTGGGGTGTCCTACATTTCTTAAAACACGTTGGCGCAATGTTACCTTAGCAAGATCTTCGATATTCGCTTTGAGTGTTTGTTCCGTAAACGCACCACCTTCAATGTAATCAAAGAGAAACCGAGGTAATTTGCGTCGAGCGGCTTCCCGATAATCAGCGATAGATGAAATGATCATAGTCACGTCCTATTTGTAAAACAAAAATTCCTAATTTTAAGAGGGTACTGTTTGTTTATTTTCCAGCAGAGCAAAAAGTCATACCCTATCAAATAACGGCTCAAAAGCACTATGTTTTCTGATTTATAGTACTACGACGAGGCGTTAACAAAGCCAAGACAATCGCGATAATAAACAACGCAGGGACGTCTCCATATAAATGTGCAAAATGCTGCGGGTAATAAAATGATTGGATGGCCATAATGCCACCATGCACAATACTGGACCAAACGGTAAACCAGATTAAACTTAAATGTTGAAGCGGATTTTTTGCTGCTAGGAGTAAGAACACCCCTAATGTTGCATAAACACCTAATATCATTTGCAAATAGACGTTTTGTCCGGATTGGTGCCAAGCCCATCCAGATGGCCAGAAAAAGGTTAAAGGGTATATAGCGAAGATAAAAACCAGTCCAAAAATAACCAAGGCAATTCTGAGCATTCTGAAATCATTTTTAGCGTCCATGATAGCTCCAGTTGAAATGCATCGCTATTATCATTATAGCAAGAGGAATTTGATTCAGGATCTTTTAAGATTGCTTGTAGATAACAGAAAATCTGTAGTTAGGATGAAACGTAGTGGAACCCGGGTTACAGTCCTTCGGACTTGCACCCAGGCTACAGTTATTTTGCAAATTGGGGTAGATTCTCTAATTGCGTTTTCACAAGCTTTGTAAGGGTATCAAGCATTTGTTGGCATGACTCAGGATTTCCCGGAGATTGTTTATAGATAATATTTGCTATAAATGCAGATAGGGCCTGAGAGATTACATTATTACTGCGAAAATGAGGTGGTAGTTTTTCCACGGATTGAACCAAAGAAGTCAATAAGTTTTGTCCTATAAAATTCATCGCTTTGGAGTAGTCTTCATTGGTTAACGCTTCAGCAGGTCGGGCGTTTTCATCTATTGTCATGTTATATCCTGTAATTTTGATGAAGAGGAATTATAGAGTTTGCCGCAAATCACTTCAATGCCTGCTGTTGTGGCATCATAAACTTGAGTAAGCAATAGTCCTTTATTGCGTATAGTTTTTACACTTAATAATGAATTAACATTTACAGTTTGCCGATGAGAGATGGGTTGTATCCGAGAAATCATTATCAATTTGTTCATTGATTGTTTGGTTTGATTCTAGCTCATTTATATTATTAACAGGAGAATAGACACCATGACCCGCTTTGGGATGCCTGGATTGAATGCCCTGATGTAATTGCCCTATAGGATCTAATATGATTAAATCGCCTTTCCCTGTTAAGTTAAAAGCGACACCGCTACCAAATAATGGAGTAGGTTTAGCCCCTTCTTGAGTTAATAATTTGAATGTTTGTTTGTAGCATAAACTGGGTTCATCGGTATTACTTCCTGTCCCTACCAAAGTAACTTGCCCAGCTAAGTCTGACCATAAGAGCTCCCTACTTACAAGCTCTTGGATGTCGGAAAGAATTCGATCTAATTCTTCCTGAACGGTTACTTTAGTTGTTCGAGCGCCAAAAATGTGGCCAATATAATAACAATGAGCTCCCTTTTCATCCTTGATGACAGCTAAAACAGCAGTACAGTCTAAAATACCTTCCGTACCCAAGACATCTAAATCGCCGTCTTTAAAACCGGCGCCTGCATCGGCTCCTACTCGATAACAGGTCAGGCCTTTCATGCTTGGAAGTTGATCCGAGTTAGGTTCAAAGAAGAGTGAAAAATCCTTGCATTGCTCTATGAGAGAGTTGATTTCCAGCTCTTTCTCATCTGTCTGTTTCTTCTTTAGGCTTTTCAATAATATGTTGGCTCGCCAATATTCTTTTTCATCAAGATTTGACAATAATTCGATAGCCTCATCAAGCTTTTTATATTGCGATAGGGTTGTGTAATAATTTGATATTTCATGAAGTCTGATATTTCCTATATCCAACAGAACCATTTCATCTCTATCTTTAGTTACAGTTATCGTCTTCATGATATTGCCTTTTTACAAATTGGCTTTTAATTATACATACAATGCGGTTAATGTGCAAAAACAAGGCCAATTCGATCAATTTTGATTCTTTTTGATTGGTGAACTAATTCGTGGCAAAGTAGGCGGTGATTTTATTCTGAGTTGTCATGTGGCACTTATTGTTTATTATCTTATTGAATTTCAGAGAAAATCACATACCTAAAAACGAAGAATGGCTTAAATCTCGAGGATTATCCGATACTTTATACTTTTAGGCGCTGTCCTTATGCGATTAGAGCAAGAATGGCACTCACATATTCAAGATAATTTATGAATGTACCCATTGCGCCAAAGCATGAATTCCTGCTTTTAAATCCTCCTCATTGCCCCCAAATGACAAGCGCACATAACCTTCTTTGCCAAATGCAACGCCTGGTACAAGGGCTACATCTGCTTTTTCTAAAGCTAGTTTACAAAACTCTTCGGAGTTCAGTTTTTTAAAACCTAGACTTTCTATGGAAAGAAAAACATAAAGTGATGAGTCAGGTGGTTTTATTGTTAAGCCCAAAGACTGATGCAAAGCCTTAATGAGAATATCTCTTCTTTTTTGCATGCATTGTTGTACCCAAGTGCTTACCTGATTTATTTCATTTAATGCAGCAATGGCTGCCCATTGACTTAAGGTGGTTACTCCACTTGTACTTTGGCTTACTAATGCAGTTAATGGCTGGATAATAGACTGGGGGGCAAACACAAAGCCGATTCGCCAACCGGTCATGGCAAAATTTTTTGAACAACTTTGAATAATAATGACGCGATCCTGAAATTGGGGGAAGGAACCACAGGATATATAAGCATGCTTATCATAGGTGAGGGCACTATATACTTCATCTGCAATAATTAATAGATTCTGCTCGCGAGCAATTTGCAACAATTCAGCAAGCTCCGACTCAGTGTACAATGCACCTGTTGGGTTCGTCGCATTATTCAAAATCAAAATTCTGCTTTTAGAACTGCATGCATTTTTGAGTGACTGCGGTGTCAATTTCCATCCTTCGGTTTCGTGGGTTTCAACGATGATGGGTACCCCTCCAAATAATTTAGTTATGGCTGGATAAGAGACCCAGTAGGGGGCTGGAATAATGACTTCATCGTCCTCATCAACCAATAATTGCATTAGCAAATAGATTCCTAGTTTCCCACCATTAACCACAAGACAATTTTCTTTTTTGAAGGAACAACCAAATGATTTATTCATCCATTCACTTGCAAGATGCCGTAGTTCTGGAATTCCGGATACAGGTGGGTAGAGGGTATTTCCTTCTTCTAGAGCACGTATGGTGGACGTGACAATTGAGGGATGGGGTAGAAGTTTGGGCTCACCTACACTTAGGTTATAAATTTTAATTCCAGCATTTATTTTTTGCTGAGCCAATGAATTAATTACAACAGTTGCTGAATTCTCAGGTACATGTTTTGTTCTAGAATAATTCATTATTTTTGTACCTTTCTAGAATTTGAGATGATGATTTTGAATACACGATTAATAAATTCTTCTTGCAAGTGGTACTGTTTGGATAAATGTTCATAATACTCAAACAATTGTTTTTCACGCGAATGGTCAGTTATTTTTTTTCCTTCTTTCGATTTTAAAATGCCAATTTGTTTCGACAACTCTTGACGTTTTGCTAATATTTCAATGAGGTTTGCATCTGTCTGTTCAATTTTTTTTCTCAATTCTTCGAGCGTATACATGATGTTCTCCTTACTTGAGAAGAGTTGCGTTATCAGTATGCTTTTTTACCAAGATAAACGCTGTTCGATTCGGTTTACTGTCTTGAATATCGTCCGCTTTTATTTCTAAACCATACAGTTGTGCACAACGTGCCGGTGCGATAACTGCCGAATGGGCTGGTAATATTCCTTCTGCCAAATCTTTTGCTGCTTTTGCGGTATCAATCCACTCGATTTGTTCTATATCTTTAAATTGTTTTTGCAGAAAATGGCGACATTGAGCGAGTCCTTGAGGGTGTGACACGATGTGGGTAATTTGGTGGCATTGAACACCAGGTCTTACAAGCAAACATTGATTGATCTCATGCCATAATTCATCAATGGGGGTAAATAAATGCTTCCCCATTGCCAAAAATGAGGGTTTTACCAAGCCTCCTAAAAGATTAACAACAGGTAATATGCCCAAATCAATGGTTTCATTTTCAATAGCATCAAGAACACCTTCCATATCCAGTAAGTGAACAAGGGCTGGGGCAATTCCTTTTTGCTTGGCATAAATCAGGGCCGCTTCTTCAGAAAACGAGCCCGCATCACCAGAAATACCAAATAAAGTAATCATGCAAGTGCCTCCTTGCATAATTCTGCTTTCTCCAATGACCGCAACTCAGCTAACTCCAACAAAAAGTTTTCAGTTTGCTCCCAACTTAAACAAGGATCGGTAACCGATAACCCGCCTAAATCAATGTTCTCAGGATTTATAGAGTCAACTTTTTGATTCCCCTCTTTGATAAAACTTTCAACCATGAATCCTTTGACCAATTGTTTTAAATCAGGGTATTTTTTAATGCTTTCTAAAACGCTTAAAGCAATTGAAGGTTGTAAATGATGATTTTTTTTGCCTTCTATCAGACAATTATCGTGGCTAACATCAACGATGACCGAAGGGTTAACGATTTGATGCATATCCATGTAGCGTTTTACTTCGTTAAGATGCGCAATGGAATAATTAGGGGCATAGTTTGAGCCACGTAAAACCATATGAGCATGATGATTGCCATGAGTTTGCACTTCATAACCATCAAATACTGCGACGTGAGAGTGTTGGGAGGCAATAATACTATTGACGCCAATCTCTAATGAACCATGGGTGGGATTCTTTAATCCTACGGCACAGTCTAAAGACGAAGCAAAAATTCGATGCTCTTGATCTTCGGAGCTGCGGGCACCAATCGCTACCCATGAGAGAAGTTCAAGGAATCCTTTGGCGTTATGAGTAAATAGTGCTTCATCGGCAATTGGAAGTCCCATTTCGATGACTTTAATCATCATGTCCCGGGTGTATTTTATTCCTGCTGCAATATCCGGCTCAGAAAATAAATCAGGTTGGTTTACGGGGCCGGTCCATCCCTTAGTCGTACGAGGTTTTTGAATATATACCCTCATGATTAATTTTAATTCGTGTTTTACTTTCTCATTCAATTGCACTAATCGGTTGGCGTATTCCAGAACAGCCTGTTTGGGCCAGGCCGAGCAAGGACCAACAATCATTAAAAGACGATCATCACGGCCTTCTAAAATAGCTTTTACTTCTTTTCTATCGCAAGTAATTTGCTGATGGGCAGAAAGAGACAAAGGAATTTCTTGAAGGATTGATTCTACAGGAGGTAGTTTTTTTAAGACTGAATAACTCATGATACCCTCCTGCAATCAATAAGAACTGTGGAGCATTTGGGCGGGCGAAGGGACTGCGATTGGTGGTGCATGATATACACTCCTCTTTGGGTTCTCTCCAACTCCCATGCTTTTTTTTGTCTGGGAATTTGGGTACCAAAACCCCCAGACTATGCTGGGGGTCGGAGTGTTAGTTAATTCTACCGACCACCCAGCTGCAGGCTAAAATAGCTAAAATAAAAAAAGCAAGCAAAGGTTTGTGGTAACCCTGCTTTTTCATTTAACTCGTGGTGTACAGTAGAACGGGACATTAAAATTTCACAAAATTAGTTGTACTATTAATGTACAAATATACAGCTTGGTGATAAATATGTCAAGTTATTGAGATATAAATTGACTCTTTTGAATTGATAAATCTACAAAACATCTTTGCAATTAGAGCTCTATCTAGTTTAGCTACCCAGGTTATGACTTGCCAGCGACGTGCAATGGGGCTATATTTTTTGTTTCTCTCCTAAAACAGTAAGAAATGACCAAAATCGCACTTTACTTAGCCGGTGGTGGCGCCCGAGGAGCCTATCAGGCAGGGGCTCTCAAGGCGATCAGCACAATTCTAGGAGCAAAAAAAATTCCATTCAGCATGATCAGTGGTGTTAGTGTTGGCAGTATTAATGCAGCAGTAATCGCTGAAAATGCACTCGATTTTTCTGCAGGTACAAACAAGTTAAATGAATTATGGAGCAATATTACCTGTCAGCACATTTTTAAATCCAGCAATTACGCGCTCAGCGTATCGGCCATGCGGAATATGAGCAGTATGCTTACCAAGCAACGCTTATTAGGACATATTCTGGATACGTCGCCTTTGCGTCAGTTCATTAATAACATCATTAATTTTGAAACTTTGGAAGGTGTTATCAAGAATAAACACTTGGAAATGATGGAGGTCATCAGCAACTGCTATGAAGCACAAAAAACCATTTCTTTTTATCAACATCATGCAGAAGAGTTTGAAGATTGGAACGATCCACTTCATTGTAGCCAACGCGTAAACCTGAAAATGGAGTATTTTCTGGCATCTACCTCATTACCTTTATTCTTTCCACCGGCAAAAATAAATGGGCTTCATTATGGTGATGGGCATGTGGGATTAGCGGCTCCTCTACGAGGTGCTATTCGTTGTCAAGTAGATAAAATTTTAATTATTGGTACGCGTACGTTACCCAATGTAAGTGACCTCGAAAAAATACAGCGGGGTGACATTGATTTTTCACGTGTTTTGGGCGGCATGGTCAATGGATTGTTTTTAGATAATCTTGAACGCGATCTTGAGATGGTTAATCACATGAATCATATGGCTCGCATGGTACCAATAGGGAACGAGTATGCACATTGGCGGCCGATTCAAACCTTGCATTTACGGCCCAGTACGGATGTGGCTGCGATGGCTCAATCTCAATACAATAATATACCTATTTTATTACGTATTTTACTTAATTTTCTTGGGGCGAAACGTCATTCCGGTGATTTACTAAGCTTTCTTTTATTTGAAAAAGCATTCACTCGTCAATTAATGAAACTCGGCTTTGATGATACGATGGCAGCACATGGTGCTGTTTTAAATTTTTTTAATACGTAGGTATTTTGATTAATTTCAGGGGGAAATAACTGCAATGGAAGGTGTATTAATTTGTTTAACTCTTCTTTTTTTAATGGTCATCTCTGGGGTGATTACACGTTTTGTTTCCTTTCTACCCGCTCCATTGATCCAAATTTCTATAGGGACACTTCTGGCTGTTTTATTTCCTACCTTTGATGTGGGATTTAATCCTGAACTTTTTATGTTGTTGTTTATTCCTCCTTTATTATTTAATGACAGTTGGCATTTCCCAAAACGTGAGTTTTTGCTCTACACCAGACCTATTATTATGCTCTCGATAGGTTTGGTTTTTTTTACAGTGGCTGGGATTGGATATTTAGTTCATTGGCTAATTCCACTCATCCCTTTACCTGCCGCGTTTGCATTAGCGGCAGCTCTTTCTCCAACAGATGCTATATCTCTTAGATCCATGACTGCTGGAACTCGAATACCTGAGCGAATTATGCATATTTTGCAAGGGGAAGCACTTTTAAATGATGCCTCAGGTTTGGTTTCATTTAAATTGGCTGTTGTCGCGATGGTTACTGGCGTATTTTCGCTCAAAGGTGCGGTATGGAGTTTATTATTTATTAGCCTGGGTGGGATTGCTGTTGGCTTTATTCTGACATATGTTTTTATTTCGCTTTTAGGAAAGTTAACCAGACATAGCGCTCATGAAACAACTACTGAAAATCTATTGTTGTTGCTTTTGCCTTTTACTGTATATCTTGTTGCTGAGAAATTAGGTTTTTCAGGGGTATTAGCAACTGTTGCTGCGGGTTTTACCGTAGACAAAGCTGGATTTTTAGATAGAACAATGGCCAAAATGCGTATCGAAGGTCATTTTGTTTGGGGGGTGCTCGATCTTACTTTAAATGGAATTATCTTTATTCTTTTAGGATTGTATTTGCCTCATTCGATTAAATTTCTCGCGACTACAGGCTACAGTTTATCTGAATATGTACGAATTGTTGTTCTGATCACGGTGACCCTAATTTTATTACGCACATTGTGGATTTATTTAACATTACCTTTTGAAGCATTAATATCCAGACGAAACCGAAGTTCTTGGCGTTTTCCCAACATAAAAATAATCAGCACATTTTCACTAGGTGGCGTACGTGGGGCAATTGCTTTGGCTGCAATCTTATCTTTACCTCATATGATTAATGGAGCGCCTTTTCCCGCACGTAATCTATTAATTATCCTGGTGATTGGCGTTGTTCTTTGTTCTCTCTTAATGAGCAGTTTGCTCTTGCCTTTAATTACGCCTGGATTGAAAAACTTGATTCATAAACACACTCAAGATGAAGAAAATGAAGCCGTTCTTGCATTAACTAAAGCTGCAGTTGAAGCAATCAAAACAAAAATGAAGAGTTTATGTGAAGAAATCAATGAACGAGAGAAGGCTCTGTGCATTGATGTTGGAAATAAATTAATGGCAACTTTTAATCAATTTATCGCATCAAATCATGGTACTGAACATGAAAAACTTGAAAGCATGTTAGCTTTAACATTTGAGCGACAGCTAAGGTATGCGGCTCTGGAAGGGGCTCATATGGAGTTACGCACGTTGAGGAAAGAAAGAAAAATCAACAATACTACTATGATGAAAATTATTTCTAGACTGGATTTAAGACAAATTACTTTACATACGGAGCATCAAGTGATAGAGAAAACAGCTAAAAAGTAAAAATTATTCTCGATATATCAGTGGATTAAGTGATTAATTTGTGGGTACTAACATAGTAAATATCAACTCATTCTGATATTGAGCCAAAAGTTTCAGATTCAATGTACGCTCAAATTCCGTACCGCTATTCATTGAGATTCCACCCTGATTTTGCACATTGTACTGAAACATTAATTGAGTCAAACTAATAGTATTTCCATTAATCAAAATTTTCATTTTAAAATCTCCTTGTCAATGCACATCATTGATTGATTAAATTATAGACAATTGCATGGAAAGGTTTATATGGATTTAATGATTCATTTAATTGATGGGTAAATTCTGAAAAGGGACGTAATTAATAAGCATACCGAACTCAACGCACGCGCGGCATTTAATATGGGCCACGCTTGCTGATAATATGGTGAAAGACCTACTTGCCTCCGAAGCAGGTATCAAGAGTGACTGCATTGCTTGCAGGAAGCCAGTGACCGTAAGCTTCTCCATGCCAGCGACTGGTGTCTTCAAGTTTTGCTTGGACGATTTGTTTGGTGATTTCCTTGCGTTTAATCCAATTAGCACAACGTTTTTTTATCTGCCTACGAATTTGATCTCGCATAAAAGAGTAACGACAAGGATTGAACGCTTCATTAAGATTATCTGAAATATAGGGTTTCAGTAAGTTATACTTAGTGACGTGTTTGGAAAACTCCCATTTATCCCCATTCAAAACGAGGATTGGAGGCTGTGTTTGTTTTCCAATTTTCACGCTATGTGCAAGATTCATATAAAACTTCCATCCTGCATAATTTGCAGATAAATCTGCATTAGAATACACGCCATTAACTAATGTACCTAAATAGGTCTGCTCAAGGATTTGACCGTATGTGACAATCGCGGCATGGGCTTGTTCTGCTGATTTTCCATGATTGAGGAAATAGCTATAAATTTTGTAATAGGTATGCCCCATCATAAAGAAATGGCCGAGTTTGTCTGTACCAAAATAATAACCATACATATTAATCGTTGGTGCAAGTCCAATGACAAATAAGGGAGACTGCGAAAAAACGAGCCAATAAACGGTTTTCCAGGGCCAAATTTCTTTATAGAGCACGGGGTTGGAGTCTTTGGGTAACCGACGCAACCAACGTGGAAAACCCGGGCCGGTATTTTTATATACCAAATCAGCGATGTAGGCATCTTTACGACGAGCGGCTAATTGTGATGCTGAATGATGACTCTTCTGAGCTCTTGGAAGGAGCATTTGAATTTCTGCATTGGTTTGCGCGATGACCTTTTCGAGCACTTCATAAAGTCTGTAGCTTGTAGCGGGGCCTATGTCTTGTAATTCACCAGGTGGGAGCGTAAATTGATCCGTTTCTTCCGCTTGAGTTTCCTGTATTCCATAAATGCAAAATAATACAATTAGAAAGAAGATCCTTGTAAAAGCCATATTCCTTTTTCCTTTCCTAAATTGGTGAATCATTAGAATACAAAATGTTTCCAACTGTCTAGAAAAATCATTAAGAAATGTTATTTAGTCAAGTGGGATAGGCTTATGGTCCAATAGTATTTGGTGTTGGATTTGGCATATAAAAATCAAGAAAGGCTCTAATCTTGGGTAGTTCAGATCCATAAGATTGATAAAAAGTAAAAATCTCATACCGTTTGAATTTTATTTCAGGAAGAATGTGTATGAGCGTTTTTTCTTTAAGGGCCTGCTCAACGAGTTTATCTCCAGTTAAAAAGAGACCTATTCCATTTTTACAAGCCTGGTTTAGTGCATTAAAGTCGTCCATAAAGAGTATGGGATTGGGGCAAGATAAATAAGTTCCATCTGCGAGTGGAAGTTCTGTAGCCGGTTTTCTCAAGCTGTGAGAAATAAACGGGAAGGCCATGAGGTCTGATGGATGAACAGGCATCCCGTATCGTTCGATTAAACAGGGTGCTGCACAAAGAATATTGCTGACCGGACTCATCTTCCTATATTTTAACTGATCTGTAAAAGGTGGAATCTCAGGAAAGCCAACCATCACATCAATATCTTTGCGTGCCAAATCATTATCTTGTTCAGAAAATAAAAATTCGCACTCAATCAACGGATATTGAGCCATAAAATCAGCTAGTCGGTCTAGAATTAACTCCCTGGCAAGAATGGTTGAAACCAAAATGGTAATTTGACCTTGAGGGAGCTTTTGCCTTGATTCAATAAATTGTTCAATGAGTTGCGTTTCTGCGAGTAGTTTTTGACATTTTTCCAGGAGAGCCAAACCAAATACCGTGAGTTGCACTTTACGAGTATCTCGAATAAAGAGTTTCTCACCCAATTGATCCTCGAGGTTTTTAATTTGCTTACTCACCGCGGTTGCTGTAATACACAGTTCCGCTGCAGCGCGTTTGTAACTTAGATACTCTGCAACTTTTATAAAGCATCTTAATTGGGAAATATTCAACATAGTAAAGTATTTGTTTTATAATTAATCCTTAATTATAAACTAATAGTTCATAATTAAGGAAATAATGTTAATTAATATTCATGCAATTGATGAGTAAAATATAAATAAAGCAAGCATTGAGGACTATTATGAACTATCAATATCATCATGTTGGAATACCAGTAACCGAGCCACGTTCGGGTGAGCGTTATAGTCCCGTTATGGATATGTATACCTCAGGAGGGGAGTTACCCGGACGAATTCAATATCATCGATTTGGTCCCAATTGTCCTTTGCCTAAGTTGGTTCAGACTCAACCGCATATAGCCTATAAAGTTGAGAGTATTGAGGAAGCAATAAAGGGGAAACATGTTCTTCTAGAGCCATATTTTCCTTTAAAGGATTTTAGAGTGGCAATCATTGAGGAGCATGGGGCAGTAATCGAGTTTATTCAGACAAACTTATCTGAAGAAGAAATATGGGATGAGTCAAAACATCAAGATTCCATCTTGTATCCTAAAAACAGTTAAGCAGCATGCATGAGCCGGATGTTTGTCCGGTTCTTGATCATCCTGCCGCTCTCTTTTGTTTGCAAGTGAGGTTAGGACGGTTGGATTTTTGAAAAGAACAACTCAGGACTTACGAAAAACCCCAATCTCTTTGTTAAAAAATGTTTTTAATTCGGTCATTTAGTCTATCTAAACTCCCTCATTAAAAACATTTTTTGCCTCGCCCTTGAGATTTTTCGTAAGTCCTGCAACTGAAAATAATGTGTAAAATTAGCGCAAAAATCACAAATTATGTATTGCACCCCAATATAATATGAACTTACCAAGATTAAATTAAAAATTAAGATGCAAGAGTCGATTGAATTTGATGTAACTGGAGAAAGTACTGGCACCATTGAAGTGGTAATTGATGATACTTCATCTAAACTAATTGCTTTGATGCAGAGTTGGCTTGACTCCGCACCAAAGACTGAATCTGGTGCTATTGATTTAACTAAAGCCGAGCGTTTTGCTGAAGGTGGAACTCATGTGCTTTATCGATTTCCAGATGCCCCTTTTGTTATCAAGTTAATGAAACAGAATCCCAACCCTAAGGAGCTTGAAGAGCTAGAGAAAAAATATGCTGTTTTATATGATTGCTTTGACCGAGATAATAAACAACGATGTATTCGAGAACAACATTTTACCCGACAAGTCTCTCTTCCTGGGAAAGAATCTCAAAATGCAGCCCTATCAATCGTTCCATATGAAAAAAGCTTTAAATCTAAAGTGAAATTTGATTTTAAAATAGAACCCGCAGAACTTGATCCCTACTTAATCGAACACAACAAAGGGTTGTACGATAAAGTAAATAAAACGCTTATTCATAACGACCATTCTGAATTCAGTTTTAATTTTAATGATTATGCGAAAGTTGATGAACGTATTGGCGCGATTTTAAAACGTTTAGAGAGTGATACCAAACTCCAGGGTATCATGATTGAGTTCCTAAATCATTATCGCGATTTTTATCAAAAGACTAATATTATTTTGGATGCTATGGGGTTTGAAAACATACTCTTCTTTAAAGACGAACATGATGATTGGCAATTTAAAATAGGGAGTGTAATCAAGCATGACACTGGAAAATATACGAATGAGTTATTTAATGCACTACATGCTGAAAAAGAAGTTGATTTGAATTCTTTTGTTAATTTTACGCATGCTTATTTTTCACCGGCGAACATTAGGGCGGTCAATGCATGTGCGATGAGACTCGGTTTAGAACCTGTCATCCATGATGTGATGATCGATTCAAAAGATTTATTCAAAATAGCCCAACGATTATCTATTCCTGAGCGAATGCTTGCTTATGCACGACATGGCGATTTTGAACAAGTGGATAAAATACTCGAGGCAAATAAGGAGCTGCTTCATTTTGATCTAGGTGGTTTTTGGGCCTATTCTCTAATTGCTGATGAATATATTAACCATGGACAGCCACCAAAAGCACTTAAAAGTTATTTAGACACGGTAAGTAAGCTTCCGGTAATCTTGCCGGAAAATAAGGATGATGCAAAACGGGTATACAATGCAAAAACAGCCATAATCGATCGAAAAAACATACACGATAAAAAAATAATGATCCATCAAGAACTCACAATGTTCTTGTCATCATCACTATCAACATCAACCATGACGCATCATTATAAAACGCAACTGCAAGAAGCAAAATCTGAGAACCCTTCTAATATGCCTATTTTATATAACTAAAGTATCGACTTCTTTTGATGCAGAGCATTAATATAAGAATTGAGTTTCGAAAGAAGTTAATTTAATAGTTGAGTTAAAAACGGCAATAATGTTTGCAATATTTTCCAAATGAATTAGGATGGATCAATTTGGCCGATGTTTTTCTTGGAGTTATTTATGTTTGGTGAGTTATTTGAAAGTTCAGTGGCCTTAAGTATTCGATATTACTCAAACCAAGCGTATGAAGTTGTAGCAGGTATTTTGCGCCAAGCAGAACAATTTGGAATTGGTCATACCAGAGATTTCATTCGTGATCCGAAAAAGATGATTCAAACTTTAACGTCTGAAGCACGAAGCAGTGAGGATGGGTGTAGCGTTGTCAGTTTGGGATATTTGGGAGGGAACTATGCAGTTATTACCCCAAAGTCTCAATCTCAGCTTGTTGTATTAATGAATGAATTTGATAAAGAACAAGCAAGCCGGAAAGGGCACGCCTCGTTTAAATTTTTTTCTGGCAATGATTTTTTTATTATTTCAGATATTGGGCATGATGCGTTGGCATCGAGAAAAAATCTGTCTCGCTTTCTTACGCCGTCCCGACTTGCCCATCCTCTGATCTCAGAAATAGAGAAAACGGTAACGCATGATGTAGCGATTAAAATCCGACCTGCAATCTGCGGCATTGTCCGAGCTGTTATGGTAGAAAATATGCTAGGTATCGAGCAATTACCAGACAATACTTATGATGTGATGGAATCTTATCGAAATGATGTAAAACGTTGGGGGGCATTTCCTTTTCCTGAATTGCTTAATTTTATGCCGAGTTTAAGAAAAAAAAGAGATGTATATCGGGCTTTTTCAAAAGGCATTTTAGAGCAAGAATTCGAAAAAGTTGTGTCAGTACTTCATACAGAAGAGCATCCCGGAAATGCTAATTTAATTGCTGCTTCTATCGTGAGCTTATTTAAGGATGAAAACCCAACTCTGTCAGAGAATGAACTGTCAGAGGCTTTAAAATTCCTGCCTGTTCATGAGATTAGACGATATTTTGAAAATCCCATAGTTCAATCGTTGCCCATGATCCTAAAAGCTGCAGACAATTTAACTGACGCAATTGTATTGTGTCTCGAGCAAATTGCATCCGATCCTGACAAATTTGAGATGCTTCGCGATGAAATTGATGGTGCTCATTTAACGCTCGGGGAGTTCGATATTAAGGCTCTTAAATCGTTACCAATATTGGATGCTTTTTACAAGGAGTCAGTGCGGTTTGATGCTCCTGTAGCAGTACCTCGATATACTCAAAACGGGTATTCATCCGATTCAATGAACATCCCACCTAATAGCATGATTATATTTGATTTACATGCTTTAGCTAAAGGCGAACAATATTGGACTCATCCTGACGAGTTTGATCCTAAACGATTTTTACAACCTGAACAGCACGTAAAGGAAGGGATGGAATGTGATAACAAAAATAACCATACTCTTGGTCAATTCCCATTTGTCCCTTTTTCTGTAGGACAACGCAATTGTCCGGCATTTGCTGTTACAGAGGTTTTATTTAAAGCGGCTATTGCGAAACTTGTTGCAGACTATGAACTTGGTTTTGTTAAAAAAGAGGATAACGATTCAATCATACATGTTGCTTCAAGAGATAAGTTGTTCCGCTTAACACAATAATGAGCTGGATTATGAATAGAGTCTGGACTCCCGCCTATTAAATTACCTACGTGTCGCGACCGATTCGTGGCACGTAGGCAGAAGAGATAAAATTGTTACATCTTAGGAGGATTAAGTTTTGATTTAATATTCTCTCCAGATGCCTCAATTTCAGCTAAAAATGGTGCTTTAGAGATAGGGGAAACTTCAGGGCTTGTAAAAAACGCAATTTGATAACGAGATTTTAGGGCTTCTCGAGTGCCATGTTCTTCAGGAGCAATAATTATTTGTTTTCCATTAGCAAATTTTACAAAAGAAGGATTTGTCGGCTTTTCCGATAAAGCGGAAACTAAATCCCATAAGTTAGTGATTTGTTTACCATTTGCCTCAATAATACGATCACTCTCGCATAAATATCCTCGATTAAGCGCAAAATTTTCATAACCATCCGTCTCTTCTGAAGCTAAAATATTTTGTAAAACGACAATTTCCCGGAGATCTGGACCAACAGAAAGAGATGAGAAATTATTGAACATATTCGGAACATTAGAATTATCGACAATACTCTTTTGTGGTGTTGAGTAATTTGCTTTAAAAGTATCCATCAGAGATTGGGTACAACCCACGAAAACATATCCTCCATTTTTTCCAGATGGTTGGATGTGGTATTTGATTGATTTATTATTTCTGGGACCAACGAGGCTACGACCTAATTGTTCTGTTAACCTAAATGTTATATTCAAAGTGTTTAAGCCCGTCTCGTCTTTTCTTTGAATTACCAGATCTAAGTTATCGAGATATTTTTTACGCTGCAAAAGATAGAGATAAGAGATAGGATGCTCAAGCTCTTTGACTTGTACGTTACCGTCTGCCTGAATTTTATGCCCATCTATTTCAAGAATTATATCTCCTTCTTGTAAGTGGTTTTGGGCACAGGAATTTGAGGGTATCGCAGATACAAGAATACCTGTGGGTTCATTTTCTATGGAGTCTTGTATCATACCTAACTGGGCTCTAAGAAATGAATTCTTTAGGGTTTGCCACTCAAAACTAACATGGGGAACCGTAACATAATCAATAAATTTTTTGGCTCTAAGTGCACCAAATCGGTTATAGTTTTCTATGGTTTGTACAACAATCCAAGCGGGAATAAAATAGCCTACATTTGATAATGAAGAAGCGCCTTGGCTCACTATACCGATACATTCTTCTTTCTTCCCCTCGACCACTCGGGTAATAGGGCCGCCACTATTACCAGGATTGATTGGAGCGCTGGTTTGCACAGTAATACCGGGTAGGCGTGAATGGGCGATGACTGATATTTCAGTTCTTGAAATATGTCCTTTGGTGAAGGATAGACCTTTTCCTCCTGCAGGGTAGCCATAAGCATTGACTTCAGTTGAGGACGGTTGAAATTCGGGATTGATTTCTAATGGCTCCACTTTTTTAGCCATTAACGCTTCAGCCTCCTCAGAAGAGGCTTTTAGAATGGCAACATCCATGATTGGATCAACCCATACCGGTTCAACAGGTAATTCGGTAGAACCTTGATTGAACTTAATTTTCAAATAGGTTGCATTCGCTACTGCATGAGCGTTTGTTACTAAATACATTTTACCTTTATATTGAATTACTGTAACTGTGGCGCTTGATTTTGTTGGTTGACCAATAGACCAGGCTGTGACGTAATTGATTGTTTGCTTATCTGCTTCAAGTTTTAGCGTAGAATTAGTTATCATTTTATGACCTTATTTGGATGAACTCTCTATACCCATGTTGGAGGGGATAATGATGTGAAAAGATGCTGGCATAGTTATTTGCAAAGATTGTGCGCACTATGTTAGACAATGATCAGTAAGGTTGTATTTTTTTCTAAATTGCTCATTTTTTCAATGCTTGATTAGCAAAAAATCAAAATAAGAAGAACTGTTGCTGGTGTGCTTGAAGAGATATGGGCTTTTTGCATGAAATTGTCCCATGGATTTTCCAAGCCTTATCCTTCCCTCGTAACCATTGTGGCAATGATTGCACGTTTTGTATTGCTAGCCATTTCTATGAAAACGCTTCCTCTTATGCTATCTGGACTGGTATCGGTGCAGTTGGTGTGTTTTTAGTTGGACTCATTATTTTGGGAGAGCCTGCAAATATCATGCGAGTTATTGCTGCTATTTTGATCGTTTCTGGTTTATTGATGATGAAGCGTTTTTCATAGAAATGAGGAATACAATTAGCTTGGATGTTGAGTCTGAGGATTGTAACTCTGAGGTTTACTATATTGGATTTAATGTCCGCGGGATCCAGAGATATGCCAAATCACATTGCACTGTGTTATTGGCGTGATCATAGGGGATCTCGCGGCCGATTTACTAAATATCCATTAATTGATTCGAGAGAATGTAATTATTAAATCAAATATACATTGACGTTCGAATTTCGTCGAACCGAGCGTCATCATGCTCTTGCATTTTTTCAGCGGCTAGCAACTCCTCTTGCTCTTGTTCTTGTTGTGCTTTTAATTTCATTAGCTCAATCATATTCTGGGTTTTTAATTCTTGTAAAATAGCAGCCAACAAAATATCAGTCGTAGTCTGTATGCTTATTTCTTGAATGGGGTGCTGTATTTTCTCGTTTTTTTGCGTTTCTTGTATTTCTGGTGAGGGGGGCATTGGATTTTGATTAAAAAAGAGCTGCGAGTCCTGATTTGAGTAGGGCTTTTGGGCTTTATTATTTCCATTTGCCAGACGAGTACTTGTAGCTTTTTTACCCATGATGATCTCCTTTTCCTTATGAGTCCCCTTCAGATTAATCTAAATATTGATTTAAATGCAAATGTTTTTTTCAAGATTGGCAAAAATTGCGTTTATATAATTAATATTGGCCATCAAGAGCAGATCTACTCCGTTTTTTTATTTAAGAGCATTCTATGCCTATATTGCGCATCTTGGTTGATAATTTTGTGACAAATCGATTATGTGCACCGTGTGTTTTCTTTAGGCGCCCATAGTGCAATGACCACTTCATCTTTGATGTGGATTGCTGTGTGAAAATTGGACTTATTGGGCATGATTTAATAATTTGTTAAGGCTGATTTGCAATAATACGTGCTACTTGTTTGATTTTAATGCGCGCAATTTTGACCTTTTAAGCTACAACACGAGAATTAAAAATTATGAGAGCACTCTTTGAGAAACCTACTTCGGCAGCTGATGTAACTACTTCTATGTCGCACGCTGATATTTGTACTTGTACTATGTGTATGAAAAGCAAATTACCTACTGAGGTAGCGAACAGGTATTTACATAGCTTGCAAGCTACTATGGTGGATCGACGAAATCCAGATAAACCCGGCAGCAAACCATTAATGAAAGCAGTAGAGGCGCATGCCATTCTCAAAGCAGGTACAGAAATAAACATGCTGGACGCAACTGGAATTAGTAAATATGATATACCTGATACAGGATGTGTGGTTCAAATAGCTCCCCCCAAAGAATTGACTATTAAAGCAACATGGAAAAATAAAAATCAGGAATGCGCTCAAAGTGGTAGGGATGCGAATGTTTTTGGCAGCTTGGGTGTATTAGCTATTCCATCCGATGTTCAAGTAGTGGATATTCCCAAAATGAATGCTCGTGCTGTACCCAGAGAGTTTTTAGCTAAATACGGTGCCGAGTTAATTCCATTGGAACAATCATTTATTTTGGATGCTGTTGATGATCAGTCATTAGAAAACCTGTACTTGGTTGAATATCAATGGGATGCAGATTACATACAAGACTATGTAATGAAAAGAAACGGTGGTGGTGGTTTATTTGTAGAAACACATCCATTTCCTCATGTTTTTACACCTTTGTCCCCTAAGTGCAGTGGTGCATTGATACTCGGAGTAGAGAAGGCTGGTGGGGAGTTTGATTTTGCTGCTTTCGAGATACCTTTTGGATATACGATGAAAATTGGTAGTAATGTAATCCATGGCGACTCGTTTTTTGTCGGACCTTACGCAATCGCATTAACTGAAACTGAATTAGCTGATTCCGTTATTTTAAAACAAGATACCCCTCAGCGTGCCCCACAAAAAGTAGCTCAAACCCCTGCTAAAACGTATAAAATAGGTTTATCTGAGGATGTTAAGGTACATAATCAAGACGCGTTTGAAAAGCGGTTAAGCTTTTTTAAGCGGTTACCCAAAGAGGTTTTAAGTGAAGTTTGTCATTTTTCACCAGAGTCTCAAAAAGCGTTTGATCAACAATTTGGATTAGTAGCTTATTCATCTTAACTCATGTGATATCAAAATGGTCATCGGTGAATTAGTGACGGACACGAGTTTTTTAGATCGGGACTTACGAAAACCCCCAATCTTTTCGTTAAAAAATGTTTTTAATTGGGTCATTTAGTATACCGAAACTCCCTCATTAAAAACATTTTTTGCCTTAACCTTGGGGGCGTAAGTCCTGTAGATTGAGTGAGTTCGGCTTCGTTGTGATGTATTGTAAATGGGGCATCGGTCAAAGTAGTTACTCATTTGCTTTTTTTCTTCTGAGAAATTAAGCAGGCCAAATGAAAAGTGTCATCTTTTCAAAGTGAATAATAAAGTGTATTATACAAAAAACATCCAAATTGGAAAATAATTTCCATTGAAATTTAAAATTTGCAACGTAGCTTTATTAATTATGAGGTAAATGGATATGTTTGGTAAAATTAGCCTAGCAAAAAAAAATACTTTTGAACAAGATATAGCCGCAAAGCAAAGTAAAAAGCTGCAAGAAAATTTAGAAAAGCTTGCTGTTCCAGCTGATGAACAAGAAAAAATCATGAAAATGCGGAATAATTCATCTGATGAATACCGTAAGGAGCGCTGTTTTTGGTTCCTTGAAAATCATACAATTCCTAAGAGTAAAACCAAGTATAATCAGCATCACTTTGAAACATTCGAGAAATGTCAGCGTGAGCTTAGCGAAGCGCTTGGCGAGAAGACGGAAGAACAAAAGCCAGAGAGTGTGAGGTTTGGATTTAGATAGATCACTTGCTGTGGATAGTATTTACGATAGGAGCTGTTATCGAAATTCTGCGGGATCGGGCAACCAAAATACACCGTTTGATGCATTAACCACAACATCCACCGCAGGACTTCCTGCGGCCATAGCGATGAGTTGATCGGTCCATTTTGCATACGTGTCTGCGGATTGGAATTCGAATTTTTGCTCTGAATTCATCAGGGTTAATGCAATCATTATACCAATCATTTCATAGATGATTGGTTTTTGATACTCGTACATGCATTTTTGCGCAATGGTAACTCGGTCATTTTTTCCATCCATCAGTATTGGTTGAGCTATGTGTTTTAATACATTTTCTTCCATAGTTAGCCCTGTAAACGCTGCAACACGTTTAACCAGTTCTTCTTTAGGATAGATTAGTGACATAACCACGTCACGATTCATACCTGGTTCGTGGAACACTGGTTGATGCTTAAGGATATGAGGAAACTCTTCTATATAAGGCACACACTGGGTCACTTCAAAGTAATCGTCGATTGATTTAAGCATTTTCCTGAAATCGAAGCAAACCTCAGTATTTAGCTCTGCTTTCAAATCATTTAAATAACAGATAATTGCCAAACCACCCATGATACGAGCGCGGGCTTCAGGCGAGTTGGTATCAGCCTTGCTGATGGGATATGCAATGCTGAGCCAACGATTGGGTGCTGAAGCCAATTCCTCTATTGGGGCTCGGAGATTACGTCCATAGTTTTTTATAGTGTAATCTATAACGCGATCACATAACTCTTGGCGTGGCCTTAAAGTCATTATTTCCGTTGGCTTAGATGCGCTTCGCTCCTTGATTTCATCTTCGTTCATCTTCGTTACTCATTTCTAATTAAATGTGTACGTGGTTCGGCTAGGCTTTTTTGTATTAAAAGGCCTCCTATTCATCATCTGAACTACTACCAGGACGAGGCGTTGTAATGCATGGTGTATAACATCGATCTAGAGCATTCATGAACGCTTTTTTCCCATCAAAGCCTCTATCAGACTCGACTAACCAGGGTTGATCCCCTTGCGTATTGGTAATTTTTATACGCTGTAACATACCAGGTAGTGCTCTTATCTCGTGTGTTGCAATCGCTAGTCCTTCCCCGTGATTTTTATGAATACAGTGAGGTGATTGATGATGTAAAGAAATAATATCTTCAGGGAAGAGCGGAACTGCACCACCAAATATACGAGCCCTATTCATATTGGCAAAGAGATTTGCTGGTCCCTGAGCATAGGCTATGGTATGAGCTAAAGCCTGTGAATATTCTCCGTCATAATATGAGTGCTTTACCAAGTCTAGTTCGTCGCTTCGCATGGCATCAATATTATTTTTATATTCTTTTTTAATTTGGTGTATTATTTGGGCACGTTCAACGCTTGTCAGACCCTCTTTTTTTAGAGACTCAGCAAGGTCGATAAGACGCATACAATGTGTCCCCAATTTCTCAGCAATATCTACAATCGAATCCAAATGTTGATCTTTTATTATTTGTCCATTTAAGCCTGCTACAGTTTGACCTGTGATTAAACCAAGGCCATACATTGCAGAACCGATGCCGGACTCAAGTATCTTACGACATTCCTTTTCAGGTAAATGAGTGACTTTAGATAGCTCTTTTGGATCGATGCTTACTAGTTTTTCAAGAGCGGCTCTCGCTTCGGGATATCGTTTGGCGAGATGTCTATGTATGTTTAATCGGTGTGTCATATCAATGTAAAACGCTTGACAGGCTTCAACTCCCTCTTGAGCATGTTGATACCGCTCTTGTAACATTGAGGTATATTCTATCACCGTTTTTCCCTGCATCTTGGCTCGTTCTTCGAGCTGTTCTTTAGGCAAGTTTAAAGCGGCTTCGGTTAGCTCCATATCCGAGAAATATTTGCGACCTTTGTCCGTGATACATTCTAAGTGATGTTCTAAAGCAATACCGCACGCATCAACCAATCTTTTGTGTTTTTGGGGATACATGAACAAAGTCAAGAGACCTCCTGTAAATCCCTGTACAACTAACTCTTGCGATCGACTCGGTGTATAAGCCTCTTTTGCTGGATGAGGAATCTGTCCAGTTGGTAATTGTTCGGCATAAGCTAATAACTCTTGCACTGTGCCAAATTGCATCTCAACATCTGTCATTAAGTGTTCTTTGTCTGCTCGATGGAGTTTTTCTGCCTCTTGGAATCGTTGTTGATCTCTAGAATCTAGGGTGTATAGTACGACTCCTGTACCAGCTCCGGTACCAAGGATAACTGCTGCAGTTTTTTTCGGCTTAAATGCATTTTTTAGACCAGAACTCGCTTGTCGGTGTATTTGCCTGACATAAAGTAATTTTGACAACATAACTTTCCCCGCAAAACCTATACTTGTTGGCTATTATAACATCACGTTGATTAATGAATTATTAAGCGAAATGCCTGATTCGTTCGAATTCAAGTTAAAAATTGGGGTACTTAGCACTCATAAAAGTGTTTGTTTTTTATTGAAACCAAACCACGTTAATGGATAGGGCGATGCCCTTATTGTTATAAAAAAATGCTTAGTGAATTAATTTGCTATAATTTGTATTAATAAGTTTCGAATTATGAGGAGTAGACATGTGGAAAAAATCCAATCTGGTAAAAGGGGGAAGTATATTTAAAACGCGTCAAACAACTACGAATATTGAACGGTTTTTTAAACTTGACTCTAATATGTGGAAGACTTCAAGCAGCAAGCAACTCGTTTACTTACCCATTTCTTATGGTGGGAATTTGTTAACAGCAGAAAATGCTTTATGGAAATTAAGAACACTTGAAACAGGTAAATGTTGGGCAAGAACAATGGCTCTTAGTGAGTTTGACCGTGGCTTCCCACTTTTTTTGGGGGTATCAACTAAAATACCTTGCGGATTGAATGGTTCATCTCAATTAGTTAAATTTCTGGACGATGGACGCGTAGATGAGCAAAAAACAGAACGTGCTTTTCTTGGTCATCATAAGCAGAGTAGTGAACATTTTGAAGGCTCCGCATTGTCTTTTTCCCATCAATGGACTATCTACCATTTCTTTTCACTTGCCTCTGGAAAAACAAGTATTGTTTTGGCTGATTCCACAGCGATTCCTGATGATTATGTTTATATTCAGGGAGCTAGTGAAACACCACCAGGGTATGACGGATCAGGCAGCCCGGAGACATATGCTTTTGAGCATGAGGTAACCGTGCAAGATGTGCCATTAATCGCTATGCCAGGAAGATTGCATAGGCAAGGATTGAAATTGGTATTTTCTGCTAATCCTTATTTTATTGATCTGCAAAATAAATCGCTCCCGGAAGAAGTAAGAGCACTGGCACAACAGGCGATTCAAAGTTTCCTAATAGCCAGCGCAATACAACGAACAGGGAAGCCTGTTCCTGGTCAACCCTATATTACAATGGAAGAGGCGGCTCAAATACAGAAAAGAGCTATCGATATTTATATTGAATCGCTGGTTGAAATAATGGACATGACTTCAGAACAAATGGATGCATATCATCTATTTCTTCGTGAAATGAGAGGGCATGGAGAAATAGTGCATTATACTCATATTGAAGTTGAGGAAGAGGAAAAAGAATATGGTATGGAACAAGATAGCACGGTAAAAATAGAAGAGATTACTGATGAGGAAGCAAAGAAAATAGAGGAAAAAGAAGGTAAAGTTGTCGAAGAGGAAGAGAGCAGGCAAAAATTTCAAACCTAACCGTAAATAATGGAATACTCTTAAAATTCATCACCTATTGAATGTGGTGTTGGAAATAAATTTGCTAAAGTGAACTAATTTTATTAAGATGATTTCGCTTTTTAATATTATTTTTTAGCCGTTTTTAATTTCAAAAAGAGTATTTATTTATGATGATGAAATCCATGTTTAGACCATTTGCAGCTAGAAGTTCTTCTTTTTTTCAATCCTCATCTTTATCTAATCGAGCATACAGTACGCCTGCATATCGAGTTAAATTAATGGAAAAAGATGGTGATAGAATAGGTGTAATCACTTCAAAAGAAAATAATCCTGAAAAACTGTCAAAATTAAAAGAAGAGTTAGCAGCGAAAGACTATGAAGTGTACGCGGTGACCCCAGAGGAAATTATGGTGGTACAAAGTAAAGCTAAATTCTTAAAAGACATCAATGATGCTGCAAGAGAAATTGAAGAGAATACCTCTAATTTTAAACCTTAGTTTTTTACACTTGGGATGCGTGAAAACTCACGTATTCCCATATAAGTGACCATTTAAGATGTTGGCGCTTTCATAAAATGAGCCTCTTTGGGCTTCCACAAATATGTATCTGAATGCACACGATGAAACGCTAAGCAGCGGCTAACAGTTCCCAAATAATACAAGTCAAAAATACAAGGGGTGGTTTTAAATGAATCGATATACAGGTGAATGCTTATGTGGTACGTGCCGATATATTATTACGGGGCAACAGCCAACAGTAATGTATTTATGTCATTGTAGTCGATGTCGAAAAGAAACTGGTACGATGCATGGTGCGAATGTTTTCTTTGATAAGGCTCAATTATCGTGGGAAAAGGGAGAGAATAATCTCAGCTATTTCAAGTTACACAACACGCGAAAGGAACGCATATTTTGTAAGACGTGTGGCAGCCCACTTCCTCGACAAGACGAGAGAGGGTACGTGGTTTTACCCGCTGGTTCTTTAGATGATGATTCGCTCTTAGAACCAACAGCTCATATTTTCTATGCAAGTCGTGCGTCATGGGAGGATAAGGTAGCGGATTTGCAACGATTTGATGAGTTACCAAAGTCAGATTGAAGCGGACAACGTTGTGGCCTGGATTGGTCGCCACGAGTCCTACTGAGCGTAGCGATGGACCTCTGGAAGCAGATTGGTGCTCTAACGCGGAGATCTTCGCTACCTTTAGGAACAAACAACTACCTCATTTGTACCAGCTCATAATAATAAGGAGATATAGGTTTTCCGCTTCCTTGACTATAGGACCATAGCTTCTTAGGAGGCTCTAAAACGACTGCTTTAGTATTAATCGTCGCTAATTTAAAATCTTTAGGGTTCGTAGCAATTAAAATTAACGTCTTGCCAGACCACGTTATCGAGTTTGACCAATATCGATACATCAGACTATCCAGGTCAAAAATATGTCTACCTACAATGGGATAAATGTTTTGTATTACTCCATGTTCCAAAAGCTTTGCTTGATAAAATGCAAGCTCGCTTCCTATGTTATAGGCATCTAACGGAACTAGAATTGGTTCAGTATTTCTTGTATAGCTCACATTTTTTGCTAAATCATGGAATTGTTCGGTAAGATTTTCCCATGAAATCATTTTTTGGAAGAATAATTGTGATACTTTTTGAGAGGGACCAAAAGTTATCATGACGATGACACAAACATAGCAAAGTAATAAAAAAACTGCGCCTATATGCCATAATTTGTAAAACTTTTTACTTTTAGAAATGAGTATTGCAAGCCAAGGAATAATCGATATAAGTCCTGGGCCTATCCAATCTAACTTAATGGCATGATTAAGACTATATACTCCAAAAAAGAGCAAGGGAAAGAGCGTAAATATTTGCAGAAACCGTATTGTTTTGAGTTCAATGTTCGTCATGGTTGTCGATTTTTTATCCCATAAACGATAAAAACCCATCACCCCCGCGGGCATTAAAAATAAGAATACCAATCCAATAAAATGATGGAAGGAAAAATGATTCACTGATTTAAACCGACGCACGCTTTGAAATGCAAATGAAGCCCATTCGTGCATAAAATTCCAATAAATTACTGGAGTAAACAGAAGTGCGGCGATTAATACACAAAGATAGGGTTCTTTGCGAGTAAACCAATATCGTGTTGAAGGCACTATGATTAGATAAAGAAGTACAGCCGGGCCAAGTAATACAATGGTGTATTTGGATAGCATCCCCAGACCCAGCCACATACCTGCTTTGTACCAGGATTTAGATTCATCGAAAAAAAACACGCGATAGAAATAATAGAGTGCAGCGGCCCAACAAAGCAGAACGGGTTGATCCGGTGTCGTTAGAGTCGATTGTATAAAATAAAACGGCAGAAGAGATAATAAGAATACAGCATTCAGGCCGGAGCCTCGATGAATTAATTCTGTTAATTTGTAAATGAAAAATGCAGCCCCTCCCCAACACAGCAACGCTGGAATCCGGATGCTGAACTCATTGGTACCAAATATTAGGGTAGAGATTTTAATTAACAATGCGACCATGGGAGGATGGTCCAGATAGCCAAAATCCAGATGTTGCGAATAATTCCAATAATAAGCTTCTTCAACGAAAACATCATGTGAACCAACGCTTAAAATACGTAGTGCTAAAGAAACAAAAATAATTGAAAGAGTGAGCAATATATTAATATTTTGGCTCAATCCATGACGAGAAAGAGCAATATTTTCGGATTTAAGTATAGAAGTCATTATCCATGTACAGAAAACTTAAACAGGCCACATTCTATCCTTTTTAAGGAGGGGAGCAAAGTAATAATTGTTTACTCACTTTATAGATAATTGCATTGAGTGATTTTGCTAGCATTCTGTGAAAATTTTAGACTAACGTTGGTTCTAAATGATCTTTAAAGTGTACTTGTTTTCAATTAACGTGGTAAGCGGTTGGTTTATTTCACTGTTAAATCAGCGGCACCCGCTGTCGAGTGCCTCACTTTACTATTATGGAAATGAGAAACCATTATCAATAGCTGGTTCAACCGATCTCAGGTTTTCGAGCAATTGCGCGAGATCGTCGGTTCTTACTTTATCAAGCTGGTCTATGGCTTCCCAATCCAATAAAACATCCCCTGGCCACGCATTCAGAGCCCCAGCTCCGTTGGCATCCTCCGAATCGCGAGTTATTGCAAAAGTAACTCCAAGACCACTAGAATCAGAAATAACCAATGGAAACCAAGACTCCTTGTTACCTGTTGTATGATTGTGGAATGTTAACTCCCGCGGTAATGTACGTTCATTAAACTCTGGCTTCGGGGCAAATGCACGGTCTTTTCGGCAATATTCATTAGCCACATGAACTGGAATATCGCGCTGGGCGATACCTACTTTCATCCAGGCTGACTCTATGGCTGTCCAATTGTTTGTTTCGAACCAACCATCATACCCATCAAGATAATTTTTTAATGCATTTTTGAGTGGCGTAAAATCAAAATGCTTTGACCCCTTATGCTCGACCCCATTTTTTATGTATGTCAAACCATTCATCTCTATCGCCTCACAGCGTTTGAGCATTTCCGCTTTTGTCTCTGGATCCATATATTGTTCCAGCATCCGGCACATGTGGGTGTCCTTTGCCCAGTAGGCATATTCGTATGCGCTGATGTCTTTGAATGTTCTACCCGAATAGTCCGTTACTGTACCAGTTTTCAACAGCAATTCAGGATGCATATCGAGTATCTTTTTTACTTTATCTTGTTTTCCAGTCGCTACATATAACAACAGTTGAGGTAATAAATCCTTCAACCTATCTGGCTGGAATAAAGCATGCAGTCTTTTGTGGGTTGCTACAAATGCGCTGGTATGCGTATCTTCTTTGGGTTCCTTTTTTTTGAGATAGGAGCCAATTTCTTTAATAATATCAAGGGGAATGGTATCAAAATAAGGAAATTGACTCATCATCTCGAGCATCTCATTGGGTAAACCTGCAATCTTTGATAAGTCGTCCATCAATTCAAGTTGCTCATTAGAATGCAAGGTATAAAAATTTAAAAACTGATTCTTAATTTGATTGGGTATATTCGCGAAAGCAGTATTGTTTTCGATAATCTGTCGTACAGCCTTTTCATAGAGTGATTTAAAATGGTTATGAGGTTCTGCTGATTTTATTTGGGACTCTGCCATGTTCAAATATATCTCAAGTGATTTAGTGAGCGCCGGTTGTAGCATATAATGCGCTATTTGAACAGTAATTGATTTTAAAGAGTAATTGATTAACACGATGGGTCGCAAAAATGCCAGTATGCTTCCACCTCGAGCAAAGATCGATTGAACAGCAAAAAAACTGAAGGTAAAATGCACCAATTAAGCTAAAATAAGGACCTATTATGTTTTTTAAGCAATCAAAAAATCCTAGTGTTACACCTCAAGAATTAAACAGAGTCATTCAAAATTTAAATGCACAACGCGAGTTGGTAGAACGTCAATTGCAAGATGGTTCTATATCACAAAAGATGGGACAGGAAGAGATGCAACGCCTATCAAGTCTTGTTGGAGCTTATAATGATAATCTGATGTCAGCACTAGACGCGCAACAAGCCACGTCAACTCCAGGGGTTTGAGGTTTTTGTAGCGGTTTTTGATTCATAATTTCCAATTTCCGCTCCGTGTCTCCCCGTAGTTCACTCTCCTTAGCGAATTTGAAAAAAGATTTTACTATCAGGAACTCTGATTCGTTATCGTTTGATTTATGCCTTTTATTTAATTAATATGCCCATCTACTGACATAAATTTTAATTTGGTTCATGAAATTTTTTAATCGTTCTTTACCCTTAAGCGTGGTTCAAAAGATAGTTAGTAATTTATCTTCAGGTGAGAAAAAAAGATTAAGTGTGGTCAACAAAAGTTGGAGACACTTATTCTCCAATGAGGTTTATGAATTATGCATTGAAGCAAAGGATTCCACGGATGTTTCTGAGTTACTTCCCCATATCCAAGCGATTTTACCTGTAATACCTAAGTCCCCCATTACCATAAAACGATTAACTGGAGGATTTTCTCCGTGGGCGAATAGTTATCTAGTGCAAGTTGGTGACGAGCGGTTTGTTTTGCGGCATATAAGACATAAGGAAGGGCGAACTCGGGAAGTATTTGCATCCATTTTTTTCGCCCAGAAAAAAGTAGCGCCTGAAGTAGAATATTTTGATTTTTCTGCGGGTGTTGTCATCATGCGTTATGTAGAAAATAATCCATCGATTACAGGGCGGCTGGATGATGAACAACTAAAACTTATTGCGAAGAAATTTGCAGTGATTCATTCTGGACCACATTTACAGAGACGCTCGGAAATTGAAAAATCAACCCTAATCGCTGAACGTCGAGTCACGTTAAATAATTACATTAAAGCCTCGCCTGTTTTTTTCTTGCAGCAATATGCTCTGCTGCAACTTGATTATTTAACGGGTTTAGTGAGACAAACTCATTATTGTCATAACGATATGAATCCTAACAATCTGTTAGCGACCCCCGACGATTTCTTTTTTATTGATTGGGAATGCGCAGGGCTGCTTGATCCCTTTCTGGACTTAGCGATTGTGGTTGCTACTTTACGCTTAAAGCCAGCTGCAGCAAACTCTCTTTTGTCGCATTATTTGGGACGTCAACCATCCCCTGAAGAACACATGCATTATGCATACATGCAACAAATCGCTTTATTGCGATTTGCAATTAGTTTTGCAGCTAATATGAGCGACCCCATGAGCGTCAATCACGTCGATATTGGCTCAATTCCAGCCTTTAATGAATATCAACCCAGTGATGGAGCGATTGATAAGAGCAGTGATGCGGGTAAGTTCTATATTAGTGTGATGCTGATAAAGCAAGCGATGCAAACCGTTAATGATTATCAATTTAAGCAGCAACTCAATACCAAACTATTAGGGAGTGTAAATAAGCCTGCAAAGGATTTTAGTTTGGGAGCGCTCCAAATTCCTTATTTTATTATGGGAGAAATTTTAAAATTTCTTCGTAAGGATGAACTACTGGCTTTACGATTAGTATGCAGTAGTTGGCGATTATTTATAGATGGCCAGGTAGTACAACCTAAAGGATTGATTTCTGAAAGTGCGGTAGGTGAATTGAGTAATTCTAAAGCGATTGCAGCGCGTCTAACGTCGACATTAGAGTCATTTCTACCATGGAGAGCAGGATCTTTAAAACCACTAAACGGTGGTTTATCTCCCTTTTGTCAGAACTTCATAGTGGAAGCCTACAATCAGAACTATGTAATAAAAATATTAGAAGAAGACAGTGCTCAGGGGTGGGTAGAATTATATGCGGCTCAAGCTGCTTCGCGTACCGGTATAGGTCCTAAAATGGTTTATTTTAATGCGGAACAAAAAGTGGCTATTTTTGAATTTGTTGCCAATGATCCGCGATGGCCATTGAATAAATCCCTGGATAGATTAGCCTCACTGGGTTCAGTAGTTAGTGCATTGCATGGAATTAAAGTTCCAAAGTGTGAAAGTAAGGAAAGCGATAAATTTTTGCAATTAAAATCCAAGGTTATAGATCGTGTTGAAAGAGATCCCAGATTTGATGATTTTTCTGTGGTTTTGACTCTATTTAATGACTTGGATCACTTACTTAATCTAAATCCAAAAACCAGTCTGTGTCACTATGACATGAATCCCTGGAACATATTATTTCAAACAGAAGGAAATCAATTTTCATTAATTGATTGGGAGTTTGCACGAATAGGGATGCCTCTTTTTGATTTGGCAACTATCGCGAATTTTTTACGTTTGAATGCCATAGAAGAAACATTTTTGCATATTGCTTATGCGAAAGGACGAGTTACCGCACTGGATGAAGCCAGTTATCAAATAACTAAAGCATACGTTTATTTGCGATATGCTATTTGTTCACTTGGCTTGAATACAAGTTATGAATTAAAACTTGATCCAGATGTATTAAAATCTTTACCCCCCTTTAATCAATTTAATCCCGCTCAATTAAAAATTGATAAAAATACGAATGAAGGGCGCTATTACATCGCCCTAATGTTTGTAAAAGCAGCTATGAATTTGCTTAAGGACAAACAATTCATCACTCATTTAAAAACGTACCAGCAGGGGTTTAAAACGGACTATATTCCCTCCTTTTTTGCACATTCATCAGAAAGGTTAGATGAACCAAATGGAACAGGAATTATTGCCGATACCTCAAAAGAATTCACCTCTTGAGGATATTACCCCCGTACTCATCGGTTTAAGTTTAAGGCTCCCTCAGATAGAAACTGAGGAAGCCTTGTGGCAATTTTTAATTGCGGGCCAAAAAGCAAGGGATTCTATAACCTCATCAAGAATGTGGCGTAGTAAAGGTGAAACGACCTATGCCAATTTGTTTACTGATTGGAGCTTTTTTGAACCAGGCTTATTTAATCTGACTGCCAAAGACCTTGCTCATCTCGATCCACAACAAAAATTAGCATTGCATGGCGTACATACGTGTCTGGAAAATGCAGGTATGACGCGTTATGAGCTGCAGCAGGCAACAACAGGTGTTTATGCCGGAGTAATGACGGTAGATAACCTACATTCTTATGCAATGAGTGCATGCGATAGTGACAGCCGTTTTTTCCTAAATAATTGTGAAGCGAGTGTTGCCAATCGAGTTTCATACTGTTTTAACTTTACTGGCGAAAGTAAAAGTATTAATGCCGCTTGCGCCAGTTCATTGGTTGCCTTAAAAGACGCTTGTGACAGCATTAGACAAGGTCAAAATGATTTTGCTTTTGTGATAGGTGTTAATTATATTGATAGCGCTTTGCGGCATCAGAGTTTCAAAAAAGCGGGTATGCTCTCGCGAAGTGGTGGGTGTCATACTTTTTCTATGCAAGCGGATGGATATTTGCCTTTAGAGGGGATGGTTACTTTGCTTGTTACCTCAAAAGCAAAGGCTGACTCATTAAATCTCCCTGTTTTAGCTGCTGTTGTAGGAATTAGTTGCAATCATAATGGAACTACCAGCACAATGACCGCTCCTAGTGCTACCGCCCAATCTAAACTAATACGTTTGGCCCAAAAACAATGTGCCTATCTAGATGTTGCATATATTGAAGCCCATGGCACAGGAACTAACCTTGGTGATCCGATTGAGCTAGAAGCGTTAAGTCATAACTATCCTGGTTGTTTTATTGGTTCCATTAAAGCGAATCTAGGACATATGGAAGCTGGGGCCGGGTTATTAGGTGTTGCCAAGTGTTTGCTGATTTTAAAGAGTCGGCAAATTCCTCCCCATGTACTCTCAGATCCCGTAAATGTTTTATTGCCTGAAACATTAAATATCAATACAGAATCCATTGATTATAATCACTCACAAATTGCAGTGAGTTCTTTTGGATTTGGTGGAACGAACTCACATGCCATTTTGCAAAGAGTCCCTGAGCGTGTGCCAATTCAAACAAATGAACCCTTTAAATTACCTGTATTGCTAAGCGCAAAAACTAAAGAAGATTTGGAATCCTTAGTAGCACTCACGGAAGATTATGTTCTGCAGGAACAGATGTATCATGTGGCATTAAACTTAATTTATGCTCAGGAGCACCTTGTTCCTTTTCGCCAAGCAGGATGGTTCAATGAGCATGCAAAACACATTGATTGGATATCCATGAAGAATGACCTTTTAGTTCTTCCCGGGGATTGTTTACCAACGAGCTCAGTATCATTAAGGCCTTATGTGCAGCCTAATTTTTCGGCACAGTTAGCGGAATATTGGATTCATCTAATTCATGATTTTCTATCTGAAATACGCTGTATTGAAGCTTATGGCAGTGCAATTTCTTTGGCAATTAAAGCCAACCAAAAAATGCAAACTCATTTAATATTAAACGGCAAACAATATTCGGCACTAACTGATTTAGATGATTATCTGTCGACGCTTCTCCATAGTTTGGTAATCGCACCGTCCCAAGTGAATCAACTCATTGTTGAAAGTGTGGCTCTTTACCAGCATCAATATACGTTTAAAGCATTTTTGCAAACGCTGCTTCCTGCAGAGTTAATCGTTTTATTTGAACAAAATGACCTACAGCAAATAAAGGATAGGTTTGCTCTTCGCGGCGATGAAGAAATAACATCGATGGATGAGGATAAGAATAAGAAGTTATACCAATATCAATTGATGGTGATTCTTTTATGGGCAAGAGTATGTGTTATTAATAAATGGCAATTAAGTACGGTTAAAAAAGAATTGCTTCGCCGTTATTCTCCTTCTTTTGTTGAACTTATTGCATTGCTTGAACAACAACTGCTTCTACCCGATGAGATTAAACTACTGCTCCAGCGTGATTCTGCGTATCTTGAGCTCTTTAAGAACAGATTAAGTGCGCGAATAAGCACAGTTTCTGAAGTGAATGTGTTTACTTTATTAAGTGCTTATTATAAACCGCTGTTAGTATTTACTCAGGATTCACAAAACAGCAGTACCAACCAATGTATCTTTCATTTTAAAGCAGGACAGAGCATTTGTATCGATCTGGATCATGTGAGTGATAAGGATGTTGTGACCTTAAGTGATGAATTTGTCTTGCAATTATGGCTTAAGGGTTTTGCTATTGATTTTGCGCGTTATTTAGGAGCAATGCCTTTTGAACGCAAATCTTATTTTAAAAAATCAAAGAGGGATTCTTTAGAGAATGAGCGGCGATTTTATACGTTGCAAACTACGTTGAAATGCATGAACCCCCAAGAGTTCTCTAATCTTAAAACCATTCATTGGACTGAGTGTTCCATACATGATATTTTGGCGCATGATCTCCGGATTACGATCAATTATCCAGAACAAGATCCTATCCAGTGGGTATTGGAAATCATTCGTCAAATCTCAGTTAAATGCAGTAATCAGCTTAAAAAACAACGTATAATTTACTTGGAATTGGATGAGAGTTATTCCTCGCAACAAGTCCAGTTAATCACTCACTTTGTAAAAGCAGTGAATTTAGAAATCAACCCACTGCACATTAATATAGTTGATTTTAAAGGAAGATTTTATCAATACAAGCAAGTCGCTTTGCAATTTTCCAAGGTGGCACATAAAGGTTTTGAATATCATGGAACCTATGTTTTAGTTGGCGGTGCAGGTGGGGTTGGTTTAAAACTCGGAGCCTATCTCCAAGAAAAATATGCGGCAAAAGTTCATGTAGTGGGTCGCAAGCCCTATAATCAATTGCTTGAACACGTACAGGCAAAACTACAGCTAAGCAATATGATATATCATTGCTGTGATCCTGATGAACATAATGCTCTATTAACCTATTTAAAACAAATCGCTGCTGCAGAGAAAATTTCAGGTATTTTTCATTTGGCTGTTGCCCGTCATGATGAGTGGTGGGTTAAGCAAAGCGAGCATTCATTATCGACTACGTTAAAGCAAGTGAGCCAACGCAACAGTTGGCTAGTCGCTGAGGAATTATCACAATTCGCTAAAAATCTGTATGTTTTTACATCCATTCAGGCCTATTCCCCCAATTTAGGCGCTACGATGTACAGTTTTGAAGCTGCGTTAAAAAAATATTTATTAGCACAACAAAAAAGTCTTCCATGTTTTGTCACCGCATTGGGTGTAATAGACGGCATTGGATTGGCAGCATCTGCTGATTATTCGCAGTATATGGCGAGCAATGATTTGGCTCCTTTATCATTTGCTGAGTTGATGGAACTTTTTGAGCTGCAAATTGACACCCACACTCCATTTGCTTTAATTACTGGCCGTAGGAAACAAAACGAGTTTATAACCACTGCCACGGTTAATAAAAATAAAATTCTGGAAGAGTTTGTGGCACTAAGTCTTTTGTTGCGGATCAATCAATCCTTCCCCATGCATGGTCTTAACGTGGCGATGTTTTTTGCACCGTTCCAAAAACATTTTCAATTATTGGTTCGTGAGTTATTTAATATTTGGCAAAAGCTGCAGTTTGTTCACGTAGAAGAAGATTTTATTTTTATTACCCAAGAGGTAAAACATCTTGAAGCCCTAAAAAGCAGTTATGAAGATGAATTAAAAGAGGGGAATTATTCATCTCGGCTTAAATTATTTACCTCAGTATGCGAACATTACCCTGAATTATTATCCGGTAATCTATTACCACATCAGGTTATTTTTCCTCATGGTAATACTGAGTTAGTACAAGGCTTTTACGAACATCATACGGTTGCTGATCATGCCAATCAGATGTTGGCCAGTAAACTAAGAAATTACTGTTTATCATCTCAAAAAACAATAAAGATTCTTGAGGTGGGGGCTGGAAGTGGTGCCTCAACGCGAGCAATTTTAGGAGCGCTGCACGATCAATCATTTACTTACTATTTCACTGATATTTCTCCAGCATTAGTGAATAAAGCAAGACGTTATTTTTCTGAGTATGAACATTCCATGGAATTTCGAATATTTGATATGGAACACATGGATTCTCAGCATGAATTTTATCAAGCTTTTGATGTGGTGATCGCAACCAATGCCATTCATGCCACGAGAGATATATTAAATTCACTGAATAGCTTGTGCGAATGCTTGGTTGATAGCGGACATTTATTATTGAATGAGTTAGTGGAAAAGACTAATTATACCACTGCTATTTTTGGCTTATTTGATGGATGGTGGAACGCGAGCGACCAACATCTACGCCAAATGAACTCACCTTTATTGAGCCCAGAACAATGGATTGCCGTATTGCAGAAGATGAATTTAACCGATATTGAGTATCAATGTTCTTGTTTAAATTTCTCTTCTGCAGAACAAATTGTTATTGACGCTAAAATAAATCGTCAAGATCAGATAAAAAGACAGCCCGCATTGATGATGCCCTTATCTAAAGTATCCATAGAGCCTGTGGACAAAGAGCGAGATGTTGGAAATGGCGGTGAAAAACAACAAGCGCCATTTCATTCCACAAAAAATCAACAATGGATAGTCGAGCAATTGGCACAAACACTCTATTTGGATAGCGAAACGATTCAATTAGAAGATCGATTGTCGGATCTTGGTTTTGATTCATTAAGCTTGAGTGATTTATATCAAAAATTAAAGCCTGAATACCCTGAATTCGGTATTGCTGAATTGTTTGCAGTAGATACGGTGGCAGCACTGGTGAAACGATTTACCGGCAATGAATGTACTGAAACTCCTGATGAAGTCCATTTAGATTTAAACCATTATAACCGGGAAACAGATATTGCTATTGTGGGGCTGAGTTATCAGCTGCCACACACAGGTTCCGATGATTTTATTTCTATGCTGCAACAGGGTAAAACAGCATTTGGACCTATTCCCAAATCACGATGGGCGCATGACTCATTTTTTGATGCGCAAAAAGGAAAGCAAGGAAAATCTTATGCGGGTAGCGGTAGTTTTTTAAATGATATCGATTGTTTTGATGAAGCCTTTTTTAAACTCTCTCCACGCGAAGCTGCTTTTATCGATCCACAAGAACGTTTGCTGCTGCAAAATGCCTATTTTGCGCTTGAGGATGCGAATGCTTTTCCCATTGCATTGGACAATAAAATCTCGGTATTTGTCGGGATAAGTGGTGCTTATTATTCTTGGCTCAATGAAGATTGGACGACCCAAAAACACGCTAATTCTTCGTGCGCTTATTGGTCTGCAGCAAACCGAATTTCATATAGTTTTAATTTGCATGGTCCAAGCATGGCGGTCGACACTGCCTGTTCGTCTTCGTTATCAGCGCTTCATTTGGCTTGTCAAAGTGTGTTAACTGATGAATCAACTATGGCTATAGTGGGTGGAGTTAATTTAATTGTGCATCCACGCCAAATGGTAGAACTCTCAGATTTGCATATGCTGTCGGCTCAAAACATTAATGCTACGTTTTCGCAAAATGCTGATGGATTTGTGTATGCTGAAGGGGTTGTTGCTTTATGCATTAAAAAATTAGGTGTGGCTGTTGCGGAAGGTAATAAAATTTATGGGATCATCAAAGGAAGTGCGCTCAATTCAGGTGGCAAAATGCACGGGTATACAGTGCCAAATCCTGAAGCCCAAAAACAGGTTATCCTTTCTGCTTTGCAAAAAGCAGGAATTAATTCCTGGCAAATCAATTATATTGAGGCACATGGTACCGGCACAGTGTTAGGTGACCCCATAGAAATTAAAGCATTGAGTGAAGTCTATCAAAATAAGGCGTTTCTGGGTTCGGTTAAAAGTAATATTGGTCATAGTGAAGCATGTGCTGGTTTGGCGGGATTGGTACGAATATTATTGCAATATCAACATGAGGAAGTTTTTGCGGGAGTGAATGCTTGGCCGCTGAATGAGCATTGTCATTTTGAAAAGACCCAGTTTATTATCCCGGAAAAAGATACTGCGTGGGGACAGAGTAGGGGTTCACGTTACAGTGCACTTAGTTCTTTTGGAGCGGGTGGCTCAAATGCACACATCATTTTACAAGATTATCCTCTTATTCCCGAACTGTGTACAAAACACCATTCTTTTAAAAAACACATACATTGGATTGTGCCTCGTAGTTCTTTTCCAGCAATTCAAGAATATCCCTTGGTTCTGAAGGCAAACGCCTATTATTTTGAACAGCATCGATTGCATCAACGTCCAATATTGCCTGGGGTGGCACATATTTACTTTTGTTATCAAGCCTACATACGTAATAGAGAGAAAGCGTCGCTTATCAGCATCCGTGACATAAAATGGCTTAATCCCATTTATGCAGATTATGAGGGGGATGCTCTTTCATTCATGATTCGTTTTAAATCGGAAGATACTTATACCCTTTGTGAATTAGCAGGTGAATTATTACATTCAAGCAGTACTTATCATGCTTTAGATGAAATTACTGTATTCAAGGAATATGCTTCATTTGCTGTTGAGTGCAATCACGATGTGTCGGCGGTGGCAATGTATGCCCAATTTCGTCAAAACAATTGGTATCATGGTGAAGTATTTCAATGCGTGCAAACAATTAAAATTAATCAGGATAAAAATAAAGCGATTGCTACATTAACGCGTGCAGAGTCTCATGAAATACCTACTTTAGATCCGCGCTTATTTGATAGTGTTTTGCAATGTGTTTCAGTGTTACAAGAGGGATTGCCAGAAGAGCAGGTATATATCCCTCAGAAAATTGAGGCGCTCAATCTATTTCAAGAATGGACCACTAAAATTTATGTTGTTGTGGAAGACAAATCCGTTCGCCCATTTTCTCCGCGTTATGACATTTCTATTTTTGATGAACGGTATCATTTGGTAAGCCATATTACTGGTTTTTGCATGATTCCTATTCATAAACAACAAATTATTCCGCAAAAACCAATTCATTATTTTAAGCCATCCTGGCAGCGCATTGATTGTGATAAGGCAACTGGAAGAACTTTTGAATGGTTGCAAGCCACAGATAGCCCAAACACCGATTCGGCATGTTCTATATTGCGTGTGAATCAATTACACAATACACAGCAATTCATGAACTTGTTACAGAATCTACAGCATGCTTTGCAAACAAGAAAAAAATTACAGTTGATTTTATGTTTTGATGATTCGGGAGAAACTGCTGTTTATGCGCAGGCCGTCCATGCTTATTTACGTACAGCACAATGTGAGTTTCCTGAGTTGCATTACAGTGTTGTTCTATTGCCTTGGGAGTTGAGTCCCCAACTCTTACCACGGGTTGCCCACAGCCAATTGCCTACGTGGGTTAAAGTAAACCGGGAAGGTGTTTTTCATACTCAATATTATCATACGGTCATCCCGAAGAAGAATGAGGCTCGTTTTTTATTCAAACAACATGGGGTATATGTTATTGCGGGGGGGCTTGGTGCGATTCCCCAAATTATTGCCCAATACCTGGTGACTCAATATCAAGCCCGCGTTTTACTTCTGGGGCGACGTCATCCATCTAAAGAAAACATTCACTGGTTACAACAAAACAACATCAATTATAAACAAGTTGATCTCAGTGATTATGAAGCACTGCATGCCTGTATGACTCACTTTGTTTTAGAGCATGGCGGAGTATTAAATGGTTGTATTCAGGCCGCGGGTGTGCAGCAAGATAGTTTAATTATCAATCAATCAGCTGAGGCAATTGAAACGGCATTAGCTGCAAAAGTAACAGGTACCTTGAATTTAGATAAAGCGACGAGGGCGTATCGTCTGGATCATTTTCTTTTGTTGTCTTCCTACTCTTCAATACTCGCTAATATTGGACAGTCTATTTATGCAGCTGCTAATGGATTTTTAGATGGTTTTGCCGTCTTACGTGAATCGTTGCGTATCAAAGGAGAATGTTTTGGATTTACGTACAGTATTAATTTGCCTTTTTGGGAGCAAGGAGGCATGCAGGTTAGTGATTCAGTATTAGCACGTATGCAAAAAGAGTGGGGAATGCAAGCGATTAGCAATTCCACCGGGTGCCGTATTTTAGAAACATTACCCGCATTATCCTGGCCGCAAATTATTGCGCATCAAGGACAGCAAGAAATCATTCTACAGCGATTAAATGATTCGAAATCGACGAAAAAATACAGGTCTGAAGTGAGTATGGAATTTAAACTCTTTGTGGTCAACACGATTAAAAAAATATTGGAACTTGAGGGGAATTTTGAGCTAACAGCCTCTTTTGGTGATCTTGGTTTTAACTCAATTTTATTTACTGAGCTAGCCAATGAGTTGAATGATACATATGATTTGGCAATTACACCGGCCACATTTTTTGGTTATAAAACCGTTGCCGAATTCATTAGTAATTATGAGCAAGCCAAGCCTTCTACGGAGGCGATGGTCCAATCTGAAGAGGTAAAGCCATTAATCCAGCATCATTCGGTTGACGAGGATCTGCCGGTCATTATTGGTTACAGCGCATTATTGCCAGGTTGTAAGAGTTTAAATGATTTTTGGCAGTTGTTAGTGAATCAACACCATGTGTTTAGTCAAACCCCTGCGAATCGCTTGCATTATATGCAACAACATCCTGGCGCGTTTATTGATGCTGTTGATGCATTCGATGCCGCTTTTTTTAATCTATCACCGTTTGAAGCCATAGTGATGGATCCCCAGCAACGACTGTTATTGCAGGAAGTATGGCATGCTTTGGAAATGGGAGGAATCAATCCATTAAACTTGAAAGGCTCGGCAACGGGTGTCTATGTGGGGGCGTCAACTTTTGATTATGCGAAGTTATTAACGCGATACCAAGTGAGTAATCCCTATATACCAGTTGCAACAGTACACAGTTTATTGGCGAATCGAATATCTCATTATTTTGATTTAAGTGGGCCTAGTGAAGCAGTGGATACCGCATGTTCCAGCAGTTTATATGCTTTGGATCGCGCTGTGAAAGCCATCAATCAAGGGGAGATTGAACAAGCAATTGTATGTGGGGTTAATTTGTTACTTGATGATGAGTTTTTTAATGCGTTCACTCAATCAGGAATGTTGTCCGCTACGAAAATCTGCAAGCCATTTGACAAACATGCCGATGGATACATTAGAGGGGAAGGTATCATTGTAATTATTCTCCAGAAACAAGCGCAAGCACGGGCACAAAATAATACGATTTATGCGAAGATTCTTGGCAGCGGAGTAAATCATACGGGTAAAGCAAATACGCTCACATCACCCAGTTCAAAAGCACAGCAGAAATTGTATGAACATGTTTATAGCTCCATTGATATCGCGCGCATTAGTTATATTGAAGCCCATGGTACAGGAACTCCTTTAGGCGATCCTATTGAGTTGGAAGGCTTGAAAAATTTTGTTGCCGATAAAAATGTATCGATTGAAGTAGGTTCAGTTAAGGGCAATATCGGTCATCTGGAGCCAGCCTCAGGATTGGCTGGATTGATAAAAATTTTGCTGATGTTTCAGCATCAAATGATACCAGGACAAGCGAATATATCTGAAATCAATCCCTACCTTGCCTTGCAGCAATCAGGACTTTCAATCAGTCAGAAAACTCATGCATGGCAACAAAAGCAAATTAACGCCGCATTAGTTCCTCGTTGTGCAGCTGTAAGCTCTTTTGGTTTTGGCGGAGTTAATGCGCATGTTGTTTTAGAACAAGGTACTATGATTCAACAACATCCTGCAGAATCTTTTGTGCCATTGATTCCTCTTTCTGCTGCAAATGAAGCAAGCTTGCGTATCTTGGTGAAGAGTTACATTGACTGGTTGTGCGAAACATCTCATTTTGATCCACAAAGTTTCTGTTTTACCTTGCAAAAAAGAAGGGTTCATCAACGCTATCGGGTGATTTTCCAATGGCATAATCAGCAACAATTAATCCAGCAGATGCAAAGTTGGATCGACTCATCTGCAATGCCTCGGATTAGCGATGATTATCAATCCATGGTACACGCGTATCTGGCGGGTGATGCTGTATTTAGTACTGCAGCACACCCGAATGAAATGATGCCAGTCCATGAGACTCCGGCGTATCCATTTCTCCGTAAAAAAATCTGGTTTAAAACTCAAGAAAACCAATGGGTGTATGTGAAAAAAGAGTTGCATGCGGAAATGACGCATCAACCATTATATAACCAAAATATTGTAATCATTCATGCGGGATGTTTTACCGAAACACTAAAACTGATTAGCTCACAACTCGAAAAAAATAATAAAGTTTTAAGTTATGACTTGAGTTACTTTAATCCCGATGAGTTTCAGTTATTTTTAGAGGCACATGCGGATATCGATCGCTTTATTATTTATCCTCAGTACCCTGATTTTAATCTAGAGATTAATTTTTTTAACCAAGATCCGCTTAGCCTGCTTAAACCTTTATTTGATTTATTGAAAACTACATTAAGCTCCTGCTTATTTACAAAGAAAATTAATATTGAATGGTATTCTTATGTTGCTAAAGCCAATCATCCTCAGGTGGCAATGGTTTGTGGTTTATTGGGTTCCTTAGCTAAAGAAATGCCCCATTGGCACTTGAAACATTTTATTATTGATACACCTTTGGAGCGATCGATGCTGGAAATGGTTTATCCAGGGCCACATCAAACAATTCAATATCGAAATAAACAGTACTGGTTCGCTTCTCTGGAGTTAGCTCCTGATTGTGAAGAAAACGATTTTCTCATAACCCATGGGACTTATTTGATTCTTGGGGGGATGGGCGGTATTGGTCGTCGTTTGGCGCAGTTTTTAATTGACTCGTATCACGCTAAAGTCATTCTTGTAGGGCGTAGTCCTCTAAGTGAAGAAGGACGGCAATTTTTACATACTTATGGTGAGCAGATTGAGTTTATTCAAACGGATGTGACACGTGAAGCAGAATGTGCTTTGCTGATTAAATACCTTCACGTGAAACATCCTGTCATTCATGCAGTATTTAATTTGGTCATGCAATTACAAGACAGCACCGTTGATTCAATGACTTGGCAACAATTTAGTCATGTGATTCATGCTAAATTATTTAGTGCTTATTTTATTTATCAATTGCATCAACAGATACAAATAAACGCTGCAGTAATTTTTTCTTCCATGCAAAGCAGTGCCTGTCTTGCCGGACAAGCCAATTATGCAGCAGCCAGCAATGCCTTGGATGCATATTGCTTGCGCCTGGAACAGGAAACCGCGTTACCAATTAAAATTATCAATTGGAGTATTTGGCAAGAAGTCGGGGCTGTCACGGATTCCTTTTACCTTGAACGAGCGCGCGATTTAGGATTTATTCCTTTAACGACACAACAAGCATTGGAGGCGATGCTACTTGGTTTAAATAGCCAATATACCCAGTTCGCGATTCAAAATAAGAGTGTGCCGCAAAGTCCGCCGACACCATTTATTCTACCCATTAAAGCAGGATTAGATGGTGTGAACCAATTCGTTTATTGCTTGGCATCTGATTTGCGGAAAAAGCATGCTTTGGTGAACAATGTAGTACCCAAATACACTCAGCTGGCCACTTATTTAAACGAGTTACCTCAAATTTCATCTACCAATGAATCATTGCATCATTTGCTTGAACGCTGTTGCCAACAACATACTGCTTATGAAGCATATTATCGTTTGGCGTATTTGTGTTATTTGGACTATGAGCTCATATTAGGGGGAATCAAGACCCCAACAGAAATTGTTTTTTCAGAAGATGGGCTTAAATTATTGTGCGCTCTTTATGCCCAAAGCCCTGAGTCAAAAATGTGTAATCAATACATCGCGCGATATATCGACGAATATCTCAAGAGCAGCAATAAGCGAGTAAAAATACTGGAGTTGGGTGCTGGGGTAGGGGCAACAACAGAAACGTTGCTCGATGTCTTGAATGGCTATGAGCAGATAGATTATTACTATACGGATGTCTCTTCATTTTTCTTGAATCAAGGTAAAAAATTACAAGAACAAGCGCATTTTAATTTGTACTGCGACCATTTAGATTTGAATCATTTGGAAGAGTTGGCTGATGGATCTTTTGATGTGGTGCTTGCTTCGAACGTAATCCATTTGGCCGATGATTTAGAGTTTACCCTTAAAGAATTGCAACGCCTTCTTAAGCTGCAAGGGATATTCTTACTCAATGAGGCAGTTCAGGAACAAGCGTATTTGAACTTTATTTTTGGTTTATTTGACGGCTGGTGGCAAGCGAGTGGCGTTGAGCGATTAAATGCTTCTCCTTTATTAAGCCAGGATCTCTGGCTGCAAAAGTTAACCGCAGCAGGTTTTGTTGTCTCAGAACAGCATTTGCGTGATCAAGAAAAAGCACAAAAGGTATTTTGTTGTCATAGGAAGTACTCTGGTTCCCTCTCATCCGCCCTGCGGGCATCATCTCTGCATGAGCGGGGAGAGGGGATGATCGCGCAGCAAATTGCTGAATTTATTTGCGCAGCACTTCATTTACCCAAGGGACACATTCTTGAATCGGATCGTCCTTTGGCAGAAATAGGTCTTGATTCGATTACCGGCGTTAGTTTGATAACCAACATTAATAAAGCATTTAATTTGTCATTACGCACAGCTGTTATTTTTGATTATCCCACTTTGCAGCGTTTAGTAGCTTTTGTTCATTCTCAGCTAAAGAGGAAAGAGCCCATTGTTACGGAAAGGCCGCCTGTAGATTTATTTGCGGGAGAGTTAATTGATGATTAGGCAACGGCGTAAATATACTTACACTCCTCAAAGTAATCAGTACTGGCTAGCGCATCAGATTGATGGTCATTATGTGTTCCCGCTCGATAATTTGCTCATGATGATTTACTCAGCCTTGAGGCCTTTAGCTACAGCACAAATCGTGCAATTAACTGGGGTTGAATTAAAAAAATTATTAATTGCTGAAAAAGAACACGCGATCAATTTGTATCTGGAAATCGATCCAATAAATCATTACTGCTTCATTGAGCAATTGCATGATGATGGAACCAAAGAATTGGTATTACAGACTACTTATCAATTCGAGTCGCCCAATAAAATGACCAGAATATGGAAGAATGCTGATAATTTAGTAAAGAATGATTTTTATCAGAACGATTCATTACACTACTTAGGCGATTGTTATCGGGTTATTGAACAATATAATGATGTTCATGAATCATTTTCTGCAGCATTAAGTCCAAAGGCCAGTTATCCTGCGGTTTTAGGCAGTATGCTGCATTCTTTGATTTACCTTAACGATCCTTATTTTGCGCAAAACCCTCGACCCGGACTGCCCAAGACAATAAAACGCGTTTTATTTCATGTGTCGAATCAACCCAGTGCTTTTTTATTTGCTAAAGATCAAGAGGCTACGATTTTTGATGCACAGGGAAATTGGCAAATCATTATGGAAGGAGTTGAACTGACGCGATCCACTACAACAAAAAATAAATCGCTTAAAGAGCCTTTGGATATTGCTGTAATCGGTATGGCGGGTCAATTTCCGCAAGCTGAAACAGTAGAAGAATTATGGAATTCTTTATGTGATGGATTTAATGCAATTACCTCCTTGGAAAAGCGGGGAGAACACTATTTACGTGAACCCAATCATGCTGGATGGTTGGATGATGTTTTTGCTTTTGATCCTGACTATTTTCACATACCAAAAATTGAAGCCCAAGCGATGGACCCGCAACAGCGATTATTTTTGCAAACGGCCGCTGCTGCTTTAATGGATGCGGGTTATTCACCAATGGAACTTCCTGATAAATTCTGCGGAGTTTTTGTGGGGGCAAGCCAAAATAGTTATTTGACACACAGTCAACAGAAACCGATAGCCCAAAGTTTTTGGGGAAATGCTCCCGCAGTCATTGCCGGACGAGTTTCTTATACCTTTAATCTGACCGGACCAGCAATTACGTTAGATACTGCTTGCTCTTCTTCTTTAGTTGCCATACATCAAGCCTGCCAGGCGATTATAAATGGCGAATGCACGAGTGCTCTTGCTGGCGGGGTATTCATTATGAGCAGTGATGATTTTCTCCAGCAAGCACATCATGCCAAAATGCTTTCTCCAGATTATGCATGTCAAACATTTAGTGATAAAGCGAATGGGTTTATCCCTGGTGAAGCAGTAGCTTGTGTTTATTTGAAGCCTTTAAAACAAGCGCTTAAAGACAAGGATCCCATTTATGCAGTAATCAAAGCCAGTGGTGTGAATCAAGACGGACAATCAAATGGAATTACCGCTCCAAATGGTTTAGCTCAAACAGAATTGATGCAACAGATCTATTCTTCATATGGTTTGTCCACTGATGATCTCGCTTATATTGAAACCCATGGAACAGGTACAGAACTTGGGGATCCTATTGAAGTACATGCGTTGCAGCGATTATTTGCAACACATGAAACGAAGTCTGAAAAATCCTGTGGTTTAGGAAGCATCAAGTCCAATATTGGTCATACAGTCCATGCGGCCGGAGTGTGTGGTTTTATCAAAAGTGTTTTATGCAGTTATTTCCAAAAAATTCCAGCAACACTTCATTGTGAACGTGAAAATCCGCAGATTGATTTTGCCAGTACCCCCTTTTATCCGGTTAAAGAATTAAGTCCATGGCCTAAAAATAAATCGCTTGCGGCTGTAAGTTCATTTGGGTTTTCTGGTACCAATGCACATCTGGTCATTCAACAATTTGCAACTCAGAATCGGCCTAAGTTTCCAGTATACCCATTTAAAAAAATTCATTGTTATTGGCAGAAAGCCCAAGAATATATGTTATCTGCTGAGCAGACATATTTCAGTCAGCATCAGGTAAATCATCAGGCCATTTTACCAGGAGTTGCGAGTCTTGCTTTAACTCAGTATTTCCTTAATGAATTACCGTTGTATTGTGTGAATGTGCGATGGCTTAAAGCGTTGCCTGCGCTTAATCCATGGCTGAAGATTAATATGAGTAAGACTCATAACTCCATTGAATTGCTTTATGATGGAGATTCGTTTTTTAGAGCAGAATTTGCAGAGCGGGAAAGGGAATTAGTTTCTTTTAATCTGCATGAATTTAAATGTATTCCTAACGCAATTGACTGTACTGAATTTTATCGCTGTTTTGAACAAGCAGGAATTCAATATGGTCCTGATCTAAAAAACATTACGCAACTTTTTGCCTCTGAGGAGCGAGTTTTTGCACCTATTCGATTTAATGGGGATTTTAGCGAGTTTTTATTTAATCCCTATCTCCTTGATGCGGCGTTACAAACCGTTGGCTATTTCACCTTGTATCAACAACAACCGCTTTCTTTACCGGTGAGTGCTAAAAAAGTGGTGCTTCTCAAGAAACTGGTAAATCATGCTTTAGTGTGTACGCAAAAAGTAGGACCTCTCAGTTTCCATATTCAAATTTTTGATGAAGATGGGGCATTGTGTGTCGTGATTGAAGAATTAACGGCGCATTATCTTGTAACATCGTATCCCCATGCTACGTCGTGCGGCTTGTCCTCGGGATCCAGAACTTTTGAGGCATCATTGGATGGTGCAGATAAATTGCGGGACGTAGGCATAAATGAGCAGATGCAATATACATCCGCAGATCTAGCGCCTGCAGCCAGTGGTCTATCTACTGATGTATATAGTGCGGGAGTCGATATGGAAAAAGAATCGACGCAAGAGTTAGTCTATTCGATTTTTTCCCATCGGTTGAATATGACGCCTGATGAACTAAAGAAAATTGGTCAATTCAGTAAGCTTGGATTAGATTCTTTATTGGCTATGGATATTATTTTTGATCTGGAGGTTCATTTTGGCAGTCAACCTAAAACGCTTTTATTTGAACATACTACGTTTGCTGAGTTAATAGAACATTTCAGCAACCCTATCCCTCAACGAGTCGAAAAAACACAGTCAGAGCGTTTGTTGCACACGATGTCTTCGACAACGGATATGGCAATTATTGGGATGGCCGTTAATTTCCCCCAAGCCTCGGATTTCTCTTCATTCATCGAGGTCCTTGAGAAAGAGAAAAATTGCATTCAGGCAATTGCTGATCGGAGTTATGGTTTTGGTGCATTGCTCGAAAATGCCAATGATTTTGATGCTTTATTTTTTAATATTGCACCCAACGATGCATTGATTATGTGTCCGCAAGAGCGGATTATGTTGCAAAATGCCTGGCATTGTTTCGAAGATGCAGGAATTCGTCTTGGCGATCAATCTCATTCGGTTGCTGTGTTCATTGGTGCAATGAATAATTTTTATCAATTAACGGGTTTTGAAAAAAGCTTAAAAGAACAAAAAACGGTTTTAGCGAATTCAACTGCCGCGAGTATTGCAAATCGAATTTCCAGTGTGCTTAATTTTACCGGGCCGAGTCTTACGCTTGACAGTATGTGTTCTTCTTCATTAACCGCATTACATTTGGCAATGCAAGCCATTAATGCCAATGATGCCTCTATGGCTTTGGTGGGAGGGGTCAATCTCATTAGTCATGATTATAAATATCAAGAACTCTTACATCGAAATATGCTATCGCTTCAGGGACATTGTGCCAGTTTTGGGGAACAAGCCGATGGCTATGTTCCCAGTGAAGGGGTAGTGAGCGTTTTAATCAAACCCTTACATGCAGCAATTAGTGATGGAGACCGTATCCATGCCGTGATTAAGGGTAGTAGCATTGCTCATAATGGTACCAGTTCAGGTTACACGGTTCCTAATGCAAATGCCCAAGCAGAAGTAATTAAAAAAGCAATCGCAAACGCAGGATTAAAGCCTGAAGACATCAGTTATGTGGAGTGCCATGGTACTGGGACCCAATTAGGGGATCCGATTGAAATAAAAGGTTTAAATAAAGTATTTTCCGAACGTAATACGCCCTGCTTTATTGGTTCATTAAAATCAAATTATGGACATATGGAGGCTGCGGCAGGGCTTGCGGGTATTGTCAAAGTAATTGCACAAATGCAACAAAAAAAGCTTTATGCAAGTCTGCACGCGAGTTCATTGAATCCTAATATTCAACTGCCCGAATCATTAATTGTATGTCAAGCTCAAACGAGTTGGTCTGTTCATCCACAAGACCATTGTTATTATGCTGGCGTGTCCAGCTTTGGTGCAGGTGGTAGTAATGCACATGTGATTTTACAAAGTTTTGAACATACCATTAAACCTAAAGTTAGCCCATTGCCGCGAACGGCATTTCAAAACAGACGCTATGCTCATGATGTTGAGAAAAGCACGGTTTCAGACCGATTCTATGAGTATGTGTGGCAGCAACGGGAAATATCCCCTGATAATAAACCTCTTGTGTCGCCTGAATCTCATAAATGGATGGTGGTAAGCACTAAAAGCAATGAGGCAGTGATAAAAAAGCTTCTATCTCAAAATGCAATGCACATCATTTGTACATCACAAAACGGATGCTACTTAGCCCAAGAGGGAAGCGCAATAACGCCAAAACAAATCATTGAGTTATTGAATGATGATTTTGTACTGCTTGATTGTTGCAATGATGAGTTAGACCTCATTGACCATTTGAGTTTTTTGCAACACGTTGCTCTTGCCGCCAAAAAAGGAACGATACTTCAGATTTATGATAGGCCATCACCTAATTTGGATGTGATTGCTTATTTTCTACGGTGCATGAATGGACAAACCATAGGCTTAAAAACGGCTACATTACAGGTGGAGCAACAGTTACTTACTTATGAGCTCATTCAACACGAGTTAAGTCAGTTAAACCTTGATTATCATAAGATTCGTTATGCGCAAGGAAAGCGATTAATTCAATTATTGCAAGAGCGTGAATATAAAAAATCAGTTTCAATTTCAATTGAATCGGAAAAGGTCTACTTAATTACTGGCGGTACCAGTGGTATTGGTGCGGAGGTTGCAAAGTGGCTGGTTGCGAGTGGCGCACGTCAATTAATTTTAACTGGTATTACCCCATTACCCCAAGAAACTTTATGGGAGCATTATCTGCACTCACCCTGTAAGGCAGGAAAAACTGTTCAATTGATACATCAATTAAAAAAACAAGGCTGTGCGGTTTATTACTATATTGGTGATTTAGCTCAAGAGGAATTATTTGCTTCCTTTTTAAAGATTGTTATGAATGAAACAGATCGTTTTGGTTGGATTTTCCATTGTGCAGGTGTCACGCCAAAGCAAACCAAGTCACTCACTGAACTTACCAAAAATGAGTTCACACAAATGTTTCATCCAAAAAAAGCAGGGCTTGACGCGTTATGGTCCATAGTAAATTCTTATGGATTCGAACGATTGGTTCTTTTTTCTTCGGTATCTTCTGTTCTGCCAGAGCTTGCGATGGGTGTTGTTGATTATGCTTTGAGTAATCATTATTTGAACGCATTTGCCGAAGTTCACCCTGGAACAGTATTGAGTATTGCTTGGCCTGCATGGAGTGAGTTTAGTAAAAATGCGGAGCGAAGCAGCAGTTATCAACGAAGCCAACTCGGAAGTTATGAAACCAACGAAGCCCTGGCTTTACTGACAACGTTATTAGCCCGGGTAACGACTTCTTCGGTCATCATGCCAAGTAAAAATGAACTGTCGCTAAATACCCCTTTGCCAGAGCAGCGAGTATCCATTCAAAGCAATGTATTAGAGACATTAAAGCGGATTCTTATGGATGTGGTCGGTGTCACTGAAGATGAGATTAAGCTGGATAGGAGTTTTGCCGAATATGGAGTTGATTCGGTTCTATTGATGGCTTTATTAAAGAGGATCGAAACGGTAATGGGTTTGATGCTCGCTGCTGAAGTAATTTTTGAACACAATACGCTTGCTCGATTAGCGGCTCATGTCCAGCAAATCAATGGCTTTATACCAGAGACATTGAGCAAACCGGTTATGGCATCTAAGCAACCAAACAATCCCAAAAAAATTGCAGTTATTGGTATTGGATGCCAGTTCCCTGGTGCCAATAATGTGCAGCAATTTTGGGATAATTTGCTGCACGCTAAAATTTCGATTACTCCCATTCCTAAAGAGCGTGTTGACCGAATTGAATATGCTGCTTTTCATGGCGGATTTATTCATGAACATGCATTTGGAACTGCGCTTGATTTTGGATTTTCTGACAAGCATCAACGGCAAATTAATCCAATGGTTACGCGTGCTTTGGCATTAAGTCAGCAGGCAATTTTTGATGCCGGTTTTACAAAGGAAACAATTAAAGGGATGAATGCGGGGGTATTCGTAGGCGCTCGTGCAGATTTTAGTGGGCCGCAAGAGATTAACCATTTTACCATTATTGGTCAGGGACAGAATTTTATTGCGGCCCATATCAATCATTTTTTTGATTTACGCGGCACGGCAGAAGTCGTTGATACGGCCTGCTCTTCCTCTTTGGTTGCTTTGCATCATGCAGTTTCTGCGCTGAGGGCAGGGGATATTGAACTGGCCTTGGTCGGTGGTATTGATGGGTTAGCAAATACCCGGCCTTTTGCCTTGATGGATGCTGCTAAAGCATTATCACCTGATTTCAGGTGTCGCCCTTTTGATGTTCGTGCTAATGGCATTGTCCTTAGTGAAGGCGGTGGTTTCGTAGTTTTAAAACCTTTGGAGCAAGCAATTGCAGATGGAAATAAGATCTATTGTGTTATTGAAGGCATAGCGGTCAATAATGATGGAAATACTATGGGGTATACGACCCCGAATCCTAAAGCCCAGCAAAAAGTGATTCAAAAAGCATTAGCCGATGCCGGTTTGACAGCACAACATTTGGACTATGTCGAAATGCATGCTACTGGCACAGAATTGGGTGATCCCATGGAGTTACAGGCATTAACTCATGTTATAGGACATTCATCCAATAAAAAATGTGTTGTAGGTGGTGTGAAAGCAAATATAGGTCATACTTTAAGCGCTGCAGGGATGGCTGGATTTATAAAGTCGGCTTTATGCAGTTACCATCGTTGTTTGTTGCCGCAGCCCGAAAAAATAACACCAAATCCCCGTTATGATTTTGCCAACTCTCCTTTGTGTTTGCTTGATGAACCAAAACTCTTAGATAGGACTCGTACTCATTATTTTGGCGTGAGTGCTTTTGGTTTTGGGGGAACAAATGCTCATGTCATTCTTTCAAGCGGGATGCCAGAGCCACAATCAATAAAGCTTGCCGTTTTGCCGCGGGAAGAAATGTATTCCGAAATAATGGATGAATTTTTTGATGTTGAACGAATTTAAAATTAAATTAAATGCGGATAATTATCTGGTTGCAGATCACCGCATTGATGGGGTCCGTGTACTACCAGGCATTGCTTACTTGGATATCATTGCTCGCTGTTTTCAGTCCGAGTTTTTTGAGCTCACCCAAGTGACTTATCCTCATGCTGCCAAAGTGCAAGCAGGTGAAACGATTGTTTTGATTGTTGCTTATGATTCCCAACGTCATACCATAGAAATCTACCATCAGGAACACGGTCAGAATATTGTCCATTTCAAATCAATCGCAGAATTCAAAAGACCAAAATTACCCATATTGATTCACCTGCCAAAAGCAAACGAACAAATCCATTCAATGAGCACCATATATAGCCTGGCGCGTGCTTCATTTATTGAGCATGGTGAATTTATGCAGGTGAGTGGAAGCACATACATCAATGCGCCACAAATCGCCATGGAATTGACTTTAGGTAGTAAAGCACAACCTTATTTATCGTCTTTTTATTTACATCCTGCTTTATTGGATGGCGCTACTTTTGCCATAGCTGCATTGCATTTTGATGAAGTAGTTCATGCCGGTCCCGACATGGGATATTTACCGTTGGGAATTGATAAAGTGAGCGTTTTTGCGCGTGTAACGACTGCAACATTGGTAGTAAAAGCCGAAATAATGCCAACGCCTCATGAGTCGTTAATCAAATGTCGAATTCAATTATTTACACCTGCAGGCGATTTAGTAGTCGTTCTTGAAGGATTAACAAATAAGCGATTTCAGCGCCAGCAATTTGGGCAGCAAGAAGTGACGCAGTCTGTGACTGTGTTACCAACCGTTCATGGTGATACCCAGAAAAAAATTGAAGTATTGATTAGGAATCATTTACAGGATGCCCCTGAATTTTTAGAGCCGCATGTTTCTTTTTTTGATTTAGGTTTTGATTCCAGTAGCTTAATCGCTTTGGTTGATGTATTAGAACAACAATTTGATTTAGAACTTTATCCGACTTTATTGTTTGAACAAAATACGTTGGAAAAATTAACTGAATATATTAATTCGTATGATTCTTTGCCTCGTGAAAGCGACAGTGTTGGTCCGACTGAACAATTACCAAAGCAATTAGAAAATGCTGATTATGCACTTTATGTTCCAACAAAAACTAAAATAAATCGAAGCCTCAATGATAAGCGAATATTGGTTATTAATGACCGCTTAAACGATGACCAGGCACTGGAGTTTTATCAAGAACATTCTAAAGAGGATTGGATTATTTATGATGGCCGTTATCATCAAACGGATCTGGATTTGCATACTGTTTTGAATCGTTTGGTACAAACATTTGCCCGGCTTTTATCTGGGATACAAGGAAAGTTGCCTTCATTGGTTGTGGGGTTGTCACCTAAGCAAGCAATTTTAATTCATTCGGTTTCTGCTTTTTTTTCATGTCTTGCTAAAGAATATCCTCAACATCAATTCTCGATTTTTGTAAGTGATGAATGCGTCAAAGAGAATACTAAGGATTTGTCGAGTATGGAGGGATGTGTTTACCTCCATCAAGATACGCTTTATGCCGCAAGTTACATCAAACTCCAATTGAATCATGCGCTGCCTTGTTCAAGTTTTAAAACAGGCGGCAGCTATTTGATTGTTGGCGGCCATGGAGGATTAGGCCGTTTGCTCACGCGTTATTTAAGCACGCAATATCAAGCCAAGATCCATGTCGTTGGACGAACTAAAAAGATCGTATCGGATGAGAATGTCACTTACTATCAATTGGATGTATGCGATGTTGATGCAGTAAATCATTTTTTCGCGACACATGATTTTCCTATTGATGGTTTGTTTTATTTAGCTGGTGAAAAACATGATCGGTTGCTGATGAATATTAGCCCCGATGATATTGAAAAAACGGTGCGTTCCAAATTAGATGGCTTGCGGGTCATTCATCATGCGTTACAGCATAAGTCAATTGATTTTTATTGCCTTTATTCTTCTTTATCTGCAGAGATAGGCAATCTTGGACAAAGCATCTATGCTGCAGCCAATGCAGCTTTAAATGCTTATGCCTGCGAACAAGAACAATTACGCCTTGCAGGAAAACATCCTTCTCGCTTTATTAGTATCAGTTGGCCTTATTGGTCCGAAGGCGGGATGGAAATCAACGCGCTTCAATTGCAAAAATTGCAAGAGGAATATGGAACTGTTCCTTTAAAAGCGTCCCATGCTTTTCCATTGTTGGAGCGTGCATTTGCGGCAAATGTACCCCATGTTGTGATTGCTAATCCCGCGTTGCTCAAACATCGTTTATTAAAATCACAAGAATGCCCGCTTGATAAGTTTCAGACCCAGCCTGAAGTGCCTGATATCAATGAACAAGACATTGCAATTATCGGAATTTCATTTCAATTACCTGATGCAGCCAACTTGGAGGAACTTTGGAGTAATTTAGCCGCTGGTAAAAGTTCCATTAAAACGGTACAGCGAAATTGGCATTATACCCCCTATCCCTGGGGTGGATATTTGGACGATATTGCCAGTTTTGATCCTTTATTTTTTAATATCTCGCCTCGTGATGCGGCGTTAATTGATCCACAAGAGCGATTGTTTTTAGCGAATGCCTGGCATTGTTTGGAAGATGCGGGTTATGCTCAGCTTCAAGAGAAAAATATTGGTGTGATTGCAGCATCCATGTTTCATCTTTATCAAAACTATGGTGTGGAGCAATACCAACAGGATGCTGACGTTAAATGTCCCCAATCATCAGGAGCCAGTATCGCAAATCGTGTTTCCTATGCGTTGAATTTGACAGGTCCTAGTTTCTCTCTGGATTCCATGTGCTCCTCCTCACTTACTGCGATTGATTTAGCCTGTCGTTATTTAGCAAATGATGAGGTCGATGCCATGTTGGTTGGGGGCGTGAATCTTTGTTCACATCCTTATAAATTAGCATCGTTGGTACAAAATAAATTCTTATCGCCTACGGGCAAAAGTGCCCCATTTCAGGAACAAGCGGATGGTTATGTTCCGGGGGAGGGCGTTGTAGTCCTTCTGTTGAAGAATGCAAAAAAGGCACTCGCTGATGGGGATTCAATCTATGCACTGATTAAAGGTTTGGCTTTAAATCATGGGGGAATGGGGAGTGGATTTACTGTACCTAATGCTTCTGCACAAGCAAAAGTGATGCAACACGCTTTAGCCAAAGCGAGGATTATGCCCGAGCAAATTGATTACATTGAGGCACATGGAACAGGAACGTCTTTAGGTGATCCTATTGAACTAGCTGCATTAAAGCAGGTGTTTGGTTCGCGTTCGGTACAGAAACCATTGTATGTGGGTTCGATAAAAAGTAATTTTGGGCATTTGGAAGCCGCTGCCGGAATGGCCGGTATTGTGAAATTGGTTGCGCAATTTCAAGCTCAGGCATTAGCACCTTCGATCAATGCATTGCCACTAAACCCGGGATTAAATATTGATGATGTACCAATTGAAATAATTACACATTATCTGCCACAACAAACACTTCATTTTGCTGGCCTGAGTAGTTTTGGTGCGGGTGGTAGTAATGCACATTTAATTTTACAAAATGGGTCACATAAACTATACCCGCGCCCCAAAACCCAATATAAAAATCAAAATTATTGGTTGTCTCATTCAGAAACAGTGACTCATCTTTGTTATCGAATGGACATCGTTCCTTGTACTTTGGAGCCCATTGCACATTTTGAAGAACTATATCAGCTGGATAGTGGAGTTCAGCCGATGTATTTCAAACGAGCTAACGCGGAAACACGATTAAAAAAAGCGGTGATTGTTTTTGGGGAAGCAAGTCATCCATCAGAACAGCTTATTGCCCTGTTAACCCAATGTATTGCGGTGAATCCTGAGGTTCAATTTATATTAATCCATCAGAGTCGTAGTCATTGGATGGAGTCGCATGCGTTGATGATGTCGTTGCCGAATCAATTAAAACATTATCAGAAGAATATTTTGATTTCTCATTTATCCAGTTTGCCTGCTTCTGAGGTAGTGAGCATAGTAAGTAACGAAGCGCAACAGCGTGATCATCGCTTGGTGGCTTATGATACGACGCGTCAAACGATTGCTTTAAATTTAGTAACAACAGCGGTTCAACCGCGACGAATCAATCCTGAACTGCGCGTTGTCGTATTGGGTGGTTTAGGCTCTATCGGATATCAATTTTGCCACACTTTAATTGCGGCTGGAATTTATCGATTTAATGTTATTGGACGCAGTGCTCTTGATTCGCAACGACAACAGATGCTTGCTGATTTAGGAGGTGAAATTCATTACATCCAACATGATTTTTCGAATCCATATCATTCATCTTTTTCTTATGATGTTATCATTAATTGTTTGGGCGTGATGCCTGGACAAAGCAAAAATGAAGCGGCACAACGAAAAAAATTACATTATCACTTAAGTCAATTTATTCAACAAAATCATCCGCAAAAATTAATCAGTATTTCTTCTTTATCTGCATTAGCTGGATTTAGTACGCAGGATGACTATGCAGTTTATAATGCATCTTTGATTGCATTTACTGCGTATTGTCAAGAACATGTGTGTGTCTACTTGCCTTTTGTGATGACGGAAACATCGCAATCCCCGGATCAATTAAATTGGTTAACGTGGAGTAAAAACACTCAGGGTTTAGAGCCGTTAAAGACTGGTGACTTAAAGGTTATTTGCCGCCAGCTACTCACTCTACCTGCAGGGGAGTACATTCCATTTCAGGGCAATCCCCAGCAATTTCATAAGTATTTAACCCAAGAATGCTTCAATGTTCCGCTTCAGAAATTACCTGAACGCATAAGCCTTAATGAAGGTTATTCCTTATATGAATTAATCGAATCGATCATCGGGGTTTCTGCGCAGCAGGTTAAAGATGAGAATACATTTTATCAATTGGGATTTAATTCCTTGACACTGAGTGAATTAGCCGAAGCAATCACGACACATTATCAGGTGCAAATTGCTCCCAATCAGTTTTTTGAATTCCATACCGTAAAGAAACTACAAGAATATTTGCTGGAAAATAAAAGAAATACTCCTGATTTTCCTCTAAAGCGATTGGATTCGACCTTATCCAATGTGGTTATTTGTGGCTATTATTGTTCTTTCCCTCAATGTCCTACTCCAGAAGATTATTGGCAGGCTTTATTGGCAAGAAAAGATTGCACCCAAATGCCTTTAAAAATGCGTTTTGAGAATCAGGATGATGAATCACTTAAAATGGGTTTCATTGACCATTATGCGGATTTTGATTTTGCTTTCTTTGAGATGGGTTTGGAACAAGCAAAATATATGGATCCCCAGCAGCGCAAGTTATTAGAGCTTTCCTGGCATGTGTTCGAAGATGCAGGAGTTGCACCATCCTCATTAAAAGGAAAAAACATCGGTGTATTTGTTGCCATTCAATTTGATGATTATGCTCGTTTATTGGATCGCAATCAGATAAACAGCCTTTATCAAATTACGGGGTGTGCGAAAACTTTTGCTGCAAACCGCATTTCACATTTCTTTGATTTTCATGGCCCCAGTGAAACCATTGATACAGCGTGTTCGAGCAGTGTTACCGCTTTGAACCGTGCTGTTCAAGCAATTAAGCACGGTGAATGTGAGTCTGCATTGGTCCTGGGTGTGAGTTTGCTTTGTGATGTAAAAACACTCGAGTTAACGACTCAGTTAAATGTTCTTTCGCCAACGAATTGTTGTCGTCCTTTTGATGCTCAAGCGGATGGGTATGTTAAAGGTGAAGGCTTGGCCGGTTTGTTTTTGGTCGGGGATGCTTTGGCTGTAGCGCAAAAGTTGCGTATAGAGGCGACTATCAAAGCGATTCATGTCAATCATGGGGGCCAATCACAATCACTAACCGCGCCAAATCCGGTGGCGCAAAAACAATTATTATCGCAAGTGTATCAGCATGAAATATCGGTTGAGGAAATTGATTATTTTGAGGCGCATGCGACTGCGACTCGTTTGGGAGATCCTATTGAGTTCTCGGTCTTGCATGAGTTATTTGCACAACGTACAAAACCGCTTTATATCGGTTCGGTAAAAAGTAATATAGGCCATACGGAGCCTGTTGCAGGACTTGCGGGGGTAATTAAAGGATTGTTGATGTTAAAGCATCAAATTATTCCACCGCAGGCGAATTTTCAGGAAGTTAATCCATTCATTCGGCTTGCAGAAAGCCCATTTCATATTGCTAAACAAGCCAAACCTGCTTTGTTGACAACGATCGCGATTAATAGTTTTGGTTTTGGTGGCAGTAATGGCCATTGTATTTTGACCCACCAGGGGATTTCGACGCAACAATTACCTAATTTGCCCTATGTACCGATTAAATTATCCGCCAAGACAAATGAGGCACTGGTAAGAATTTCAGCGCAACTGCTGGATTATTTAAGTTCTGCAGGTGAGCACTTTTGTATGACCCAATTAAGTTACTCCTTAAACGTAGGACGCGCTGATTTTGCGTGCCGCAAGCTATTGATTGTGGAAGACCTTGACGATTTGCGAGAGCAATTAAAACAGGGGGTTAAATCATCTAGTTCGTTGCAAAAAAATTTCTCAAGTGTTGATACGCTCCTTGAGTTGCGACATAGTCCCGATCAATTGAAGGATTATTTAAGTCAACTTGCTCTTGCATATCAAGAAGGGCAATTCATTGATTGGCAACATGTTTATAAGGAAATTGGAGCAATTCCGCTTGCATTGCCTGTTTATCCTTTTGCAACTCATTATTGTTGGTTTGCAGAGCATGCGAAATTAAAACCTGTAAGTAACGAGATTGAGTGTTATGAACCAATCTGGCGGAAAAAAACAGTCGAGTCTCTTGAGTTGAACCGTTATCAGCAGCTGGCTATTTTTTTGACGCGAGCACAAGAACAATCAGTAAAATACGCACTGCAACAAACTTCATATAAAGGGATGATTTGCTTTATCTTTGTTGACGAGCAGGATTCAGTAGACCACGGTGTTCAATGGCTGCAAGAACACTCTTGTGAGTTGATTTATTATTTTGCCGGGATGTGGGATGAACCGATAAACTCGACTTCCCTGATCAGCTCTCAGCGCTTCGGAATGGCTGGTTTTTTACATTTAATTAAAAAACTGAAAGAACTGGATTATCACGAAAAATCATTAACACTTTATGTATTCAGTAATAATGCTTATGGATTAAAACAATCGACGATTAATCCCTATGCAGCAAGCCTGCATGGTTTAGCCCAATCGTTAAAAAAAGAGCATCCATATTGGTTGATTGAATGCATTGATCTTGTGGACAATACGATTAGTGCTCATGCTCTTACTGTGTCAAATCAAGGTCAGGCTTATCCTTTGGTTTTAGCGCATGATGGGGTATGGCATCGGCAGCTTAAAGCAGTAAATCGTTCTTTAAATCATTCAGTACCTACTGATGAAGTCATCGTGCTTATTGGTGGTGATGGTCAAGTAGGGAAATATTTAGTGCCCAAGTTTATTGAGCGTAATCCCCGGGCACTCATTATTGCCAGTCGTTCTTCGATATCACGAACTGAAGGAATAATCCATTGGCGAACGGTGGATTGCACTGTCGCTGATGAAGTGGAGTCTTTGCTTGCAGAGGTGATTCAACGCTATGGAGCAATCGATTGTCTTTACCATTTAGGTGCTTGTTATGCCGAATCTCCGGTGAGTTCATTAAGCTATGAAGACTATTTGTCACAGATGTATGTTAAGGTATTAGGTACTTATCATTTAATTAATGCATGCCATCGTAGTGAAGTGAAGCATGTTGTCATTACCTCTTCAGTACAGGTTTATACACAAAATAAAAACAGAGGTGCTTACTCTGCAACCTGTTATTATGCGGATGCCTTAATTCAAGCCTTGCATTCTGAGAAAACAAAACTGGTTCATTGGGGGTTTTGGCAACAAGAAAATGAGGCCGCAAATCAACTGATGCTCTCCTCGGGTATTGCTCCAATTACCGCGGAACAAGGTTATTACTCCTTGCAATTGGCAGCCTGTTCGCCTCAATCTAATCTGAGTTTTTTTAATGTTTCACAATCAGTAAAAACAATGATGCCAATTTGTACCGATCCGCTAACTCAAGAAACCGAAGATTTGCTTCTTTTTAATCAAGGATTATCTGATTTAGAGTATTTTTGTTTTCACTTAATGAAACATTACTTGCTGACTCAAGGGGTTGTTTGGAGTCAGAGTAATTTAGCGGCAGGAGTGCATAAAGATTATGAAAATTATTATTTAGCATTAATCAATATGTTAAAAAATTTTGAACGAAGTCATCTTCCTCAGAATCCATATCAAATTAAGTCCCATGCTGAATTACTACACGATCAAGTGCAATTAATGAGAAAGTACCCCCAAATCAAATCTTTTGTACAATTACTTAGGGTTTGTGCAATGCATTTTACTGAGGTAGTTACCGGACAAAAAACCATCCAGCAGGTGATGTTTCCTTTTGGACGAGATGATTTAGTACGTGCTATTTATCAAAAAAATCTCTTGGCCCATTATTACAATCAAACCATTGCATCATTAGTTAAGGACATTAGTAGCGCACGTCCTAATCGAGTTGATATTCTTGAATTAGGAGGAGGGACTGGTGCTACCACCGAAGCAATACTAACCCAATGCTCCGATAAGGTTCGTTACATGTTTAGTGACATTAATCCTCAATTTGTTGCCCGGGCTAAAGAATACTCCACTCAGTATGCTGAGGTGGATACCTGTATTTTAGATATTAACAAGCCAGTGATGAGTAAACAATTTGATCTCATTATTGCAAGCAATGTATTGCATACAGCAGATGATATGCGTCAATGCCTGATGAATATTATTCCATTGCTCCGTGATGATGGCGTATTGATTATTAATGAAGCAACTGCAAATAGTTTATTTCTGGCATTTACTTTTGGCTTATTTAAGCAATGGCATACCAATAAAGATGAATACCGCATTCCAGCAAGCGCGTTACTTAATGCAGAAACGTGGCAAAAACTACTACAAGAGCTCGGTTTTGCGGTAGATGTGTTTGCGATGCCCAAAGAGGTGGAGCAATCGATTTTTGTTGCACGATTAAAAAATCGGCCTGGTCATCATACCTTGTTACAAAAATCGGTAGATTCACAAAATGACAGGGAGTTGATGCCAGCAAAAACTGCAAATTCAGATGAGTTATTGACACTATTAGCAAGACATGTACATTGTGCGGCAACTACTTTGGATTTAAATCAATCTCTGGCTCAATATGGCTTTGATTCATTGGCAGCAATCCATTTGGCAGAACAAATTAAATGTGAGCTAAAGATCAACATTTCACCAACGGTATTGCTTGAAAATGTTTCTTTATCGCAACTCATTAATTCTATTGCAAAGAAGAAGGAAGAACTTTTATGTTAAGTAATGAAGAATACACTGAGGTGAGAAAATCATTGAATTTTAAGCGACGACTTACCAAGAGTCTTAGCTTTCTAATTGCTGATATCGTGTTGCTTTGTGCTGCAGTTATTTTTCTGGGAAAAAACAGCCTGCTGTTCTATTGTCTTGGTGAAATTTGTTTGGCGATTTTATTTCTGCATAATTTTATTTTACTTCATGAGTGCGGTCATAATACCTTATCGAGTAAATCCTGGCTGAATGTGGCTCTTGGCCATTACATGAGTATTTTTTGTTGCATGCCGTTTTATCCATGGAAAATCATTCATGAAGAGCACCATAAATGGACTGGGCATATTGATAAAGATCCAGTATTTGAATTACTGAAACAGGCAAAAATAAGTAAGAAACTACCCTGGATTTTTCATGTTGGTTGGAGAACCTTTATTCCATTAAATGTGTTTTTTTTACATCTGGTTTATTGGACCTATCCTCTTAAACTGCTAAAACAAAAAAAACTATCTCGCGTTATGTTTCGACAATGTTTGTTTTCTGTGCTTTTTTTGTTTTTTGCTTACGTATTTTTAAAATGGTGTTTTCCAAGCTTTTTAACGTTTAAAAATCTAGCTCCTGCGATTTTAATTTATGGAATCCTCTGGGAAACCTTGTCTACTCCGCAGCATTTAGGTTTAGAACCCACACAACATCGACCTACATTAAAAGAACATGCGCAAACGACGCGCAGCACCTGGTTTCCTCGATGGCTACAACATTATTTATTTTTAAATTTTGGCTATCACGTGGAACATCATTTTTTCCCAGCTCTGCCTTGGCATGAATTGGAAAAAGCACATTTTAAAATTAAACCCTTGTTAAAAAATGAATATCAAATGGTAATAGGTGGGGTCTGGAATATTCAAATGCGTAGCCAAAACATGGAGAAAGCGATTGGGGTTCATGATGATTAAGATGTTGGATAAGACTCATTTTGAACTAGAAGCATTTGCGGCCACAATGTGTTTGGATAAACAAATCATTGTTAGTGATTTGCAAGCAGGGCAAGGTGCTCTAGGGCACCATGTTGATTATTTCGATTCAGCAACTTCTTATGTCACACTTCAGGCAGAAAGGGATGCGCGTTTTATGTTATGGGAAAGTCATGCTTTGCTCGAACCGTGTCAGGATAATTTTATTTTAAATGTTCATTTCAAACTGTCTGCTAATGAGCTTGCACTATTCGGGGGGACGAAGGACCTGGAAGCTTGGTGTGTGCGAAATCGTATGGTGTTACATAAACTTAGAGACGAAGCACACTTAACGTATTATTTTACTTTGTTTGATGCACATAAAATCACGGGTGAGCTGCTTGTGTCTCCAGTGCTTTATTTTGCTAAAAATCCAGTTTTTACCCTTCAAGCGGAGGAGGAGATAGTGTCTCAGTTCGTTAAGGCAAAACCTATTGTTTTAGAAGTCAAAAAAAATCAGATTGTTTGTTTTGATAAGTACCATTATCAAATGGCGTATCACCCTGATTTTAATTTTATACGAGTTCATGATGTACATCGAAGTCATTAAAACCCAGCGATTCAAATTTATAAATTATTGTCCTGTTATTGTCGATACTGAGAGTAAAATCTGTATTTTTATCGATCCATCATGGGAAAAAAGAAGGTTTCAGGACTTTGTAACGCAAAACGATTTAAGGGTTATCGCTATTTTGCTGACCCATCATCATCTGGATCACTCGCATTTGGCGAATTATTTTGCCAAATATTATGAATGTCCTGTTTATATGAGTAGTTCTGAAATCGAGTATTATGGATTCCAGTGTCATAACCTCAAAGCGATTTATCCTTTTCAAAATCTTCTTACTTTGGAACATCTTCCCAGCATCATTATTCATCAAACGCCAGGCCATACTTTTGGTGGTCTTTGCTATCAAATAGATAATGCTTTATTTACAGGTGATACTTTGTTTAACGAGGGTTGTGGGTTTTGCCATAGCAAAGGTGGGGATGCTGGGATGATGTTTGATTCCCTTAATTATCTAAAAAAAATGATTCCTGATGAAGTGCTGGTATACCCCGGTCATCGTTATCATCATGATCTGGGGCAAAGTTTTGCTGAAGTGAAAAAAATGAATATTTATCTAAATATTGAAGAGCGCAATGATTTTATTCAGTTTCGAACTAGAAAAACAAAAGGTTTATTAAATTTTAGGTGAGTTATGAGTGTATTATTATTTCCAGGCCAAGGTTCACAATACAAAGGAATGGGAAAGGAGTTATTTAAATTGTTTCCTGATCTGGTTGCTGAGGCGAATCAGCTCCTCGGTTATGACATTGAGCGCGCTGTATTTGGTGAGGAAATGAACCAAACGCAATACACTCAGCCGCTTATTTATTGTGTTTCAATTATGGATTGGCTTGAGAGAAAGGCTCATTTAAAGGTGGATATGGTATTGGGACATAGTTTAGGTGAGTATGCGGCACTGTATGCGGCTGGCGTTTTTGATTTTGCTACTGGCTTGAACATCGTTAAACGACGCGCAGAATTGATGAGTGAAGCGAAAGAGGGGGCTATGGCAGCAATTTTGGGAATAAATGCGGCTAAAATTGAGGCGATTATCGAAGAAAACCGGCTGCCCTTGGTGATTGCTAATTATAATTCTCCAATGCAAACAGTAATTTCAGGGACAAAGGAATCGATTGCTGCCAGTTCGCAGTTATTCACTGAAGGGCGTTTTATTCCTTTAAAGGTTAGCGGAGCATTTCATTCACCCTTGATGCATACGGCGGCTGAAACCTTTTATTCCTATCTCAAGCAATTTCAGTTGCATCAACCGCGATATCCTATCCTATTAAATGCAACTGCACGGGCCCATGTTGATTGTTTGACAGCGATGCCCAAGCTACTCAGCCAACAGTTAGTGAGCCCTGTATTTTGGCATCAAAGCATAGAATATTGTTTGGCTTTAGGCTATTTGGACTTTGTTGAGCTTGGGCCAGGCCAGGTGTTAACTTCATTGTTGGATGCGATTCTTGACGATCCAGTAATAACACGTACCGTCAACTGATTCCATGGGCTCCGTAATTTGATGCTGTTTACGATACTCATCCACAGCTCTTTGACATTCAGTAAAGCCACCATAATCATCAATAATGCAAATACCATTTTGCGATAGCTTTGGGTATAAGGCATTAAGTACGTCCAATGTTGATTGATAAAAATCAGCGTCAATCCGCAAAAGGGCAATATGTTCGATTTGCTGTTGCATTTGCGGCAAGGTATCTTGAAACCAGCCGGGCATTAATTTTATGGAGTCATCATTTAGATCATATCGTTTGAATGCTTCTAGAAGATCATGATGAGAGGTTGAAATTAAGGACTCTTTTTTAATGTAGGTTAATGAATTGGCGAGAGCAAAAATTTTACTTAAAGTTGCTTCGTCGTACATTTCATAAGGAAAAGCTTCCATCACAGAATTTGCTAAACGCTGTCGCGCCTTTTGAGGCAATAGCTTCCTGATTTTTAATAAAATTTTGAGGCGAATTAATTTGGAATAGGAAGTCACTAGCGTGCTTGATTCGGGAAATAAATCAGCCCCCCAAACCTTTCTGGGTATTGAATCGGGATTACCATAAACATTCAGACAGGCTTTTAAATACAATAAAGCACCGCCACGCCAGCAGCCAGCTTCAACAATATCACCAACAACATGGTTATTCGTTATATGTTTAATTGATTGCTCTATATTATCCAATCGTTTAGGACCAATGAGCGTTCTAACTTGGCCATTTGTCATAAATGATTTAAAGGCTTTGGCGGAAGCAATATTAAAATGCCAGTGGTCTGGCTGAGAAGTGTCTAAAGAACCAGTAAGTGATTTTTTAATTACAGTGAGGTATTTTTCAGCGATTTTATAATTCATTGTGTATTTTAAAATAAATAAGCCAACAGATTAAAGTACGGATTAAGAATGAAGCGATTCATTTAATATTCCACCAAGTGCATGGAATTTATTATACAGATTAACTCATTGTTTTGTATCAATTAATATACATATGGTTCGAAAAAAATTGATTTGGGGCTATTGAATTACTCAAGAGAATAAGTAAAAAAATGCTGTGCGTTTTCCTAACAATTCAATTTAATTTAGATTTCAAAATTCACTTTTTAATCTTCATGAGCCTATTATCATCAAGCATTATGATGCTCAATGAGTGTTAGATTGCAGTATATAAACAGGTTAGGAGCAACTTGAATCCGAAATCACCAGTGAATTTTAGTTTTTTGGGGGAGCGAAATACCTGATGTAGCCTTAATTTTAAAAAAATGTTTAATCTAGAAAGTTCAATACTTTATAAGTTTTTATTTTTAGGGCTTTCTGAAAAGTCGGGGACAACAATGTTTTCGTCATTGCAGGCTGCTTCCATCCTGGCGTTTAGTTCCTTTTTCCAATCTGTTGGATTATCGCCATGGATGCCAAAAACTTTTCTCAACCCTTCATCTTTACATATTTCATTAGCTAAATTTATAGCTGAGGTGGTTGATGTAGAATAAGAATAGAGAATATTGGTTCTTGTTTTACATACAGTTTTTAGTAAGAAATTAATTGCCTCTTCCAATTTTTGTTCATCACCTTTCATATAATGAACGCTTATTTTCATTAAATTCTGTTTAATATAACTCTCTTTACTCCCTTTATATTTCTCTTTTTCCTTATTTACCAAGTCCTGTTGAACAGGAACAGGATTGAGTTCCGGATTTTTCTGCAACATCGTGCGCATTTTATCTTCTGATAGACTTGCATAGGGATTTTCTGGAGGATTACTTGTCAATACTTTTTGTTCAACCGCGGACAGACTCGCTACAGGTGCATGGACAAATTGATCCTTTTGTTTCGCATAAGCCTCCATCATTTTTTCCCATCCTCGCTGATATCGTTCTTCAAATTGAGGATCCAAACTCATTTGTTGTTGGTAAAACTGATGAAAATTAGGTGGACTGGCAACTTCATCTTTACTCGGCGGTGATACCTGATAACCAGGTATCAGATTCAGTGCATACTGTGCAGGTCCAAGGACCTCATGCAAACTATGAAGTCCTCCGCTTACCATATAGGCAGACACAGCGGATAAGTAATTTTGCTTTGCTTCAACGGTTGTAAAATTCCCATAGTTTTCCATAATGCCCATAAATAAACTGGTCATACCTGATGGTCCTGCTGCATAGACCGCATCATTCTCAATCAAGTCTCGAGTAAATGGAGAGTCTAGATTTGCCTCTTGATATTTTACGTCAGGTGTCCAACTGGAACGATCGACGTCCAAACCTTCCTGATTCTGCCCTAGCCGCATTAGCCCCATTTGACTCGAAAATGTCGTTGGCAGACTTCCTTGCCGTCCTCTTGTTGGATCCGCAGTGAATAATTTGGAACCATACATTTGTTTATCAGAAATAAATTTCAATTTCTCATTATCAAATTCATTAAAAAATGCCTGGGGATTATCTCTATATTCTCCATCATTATATTCTTTAACTAATTCAAGCATTCTTCCTGTAGGTTCATTTTTATTCGGAGGTAGAATCGATTCAGGTAGTTGTCGCATCCACTTTTGAGCAAAAAGAAATTGGATGAACATGATTTGATTTAATTCATTAGGATCATTTCTTTGTAAAATTTGTCTCACTTGCTCAATTTTAATTGATTCTGGCTGCGAGCCAAAACCTGTCTGCTCTTTCCCACTTGTTAAATTTTCTGCAAACTCTTCCAGTATATCCTTATAGTTAAGCTGTTCCATTTGCTTAAAAACGTTTATTAAGGCTTGAGATACATGACCAACGGACTCCATCATCTTATCTGTCGGGCTCTTGAGTAAGGCGATTTGCATTTCTGATTCAAAACGTCTTGCCAATGGATTGTCATATTTTTCTTGGAGTGTTTGTTGATAGGCGCTATTTTGAATGGCTGAAGCAATATCGCGAAGCAGGGTTTGTTGTCCCTCATCTTCAAGTTGTGATGCGAGAGAAGTTAAAATAGTTACAGCCTTCCCAGGATTCTGTTCATGGTTTTCAATTAGAATCTTCATCTCTTTAATTGCTTGTTGGAGCTTTTCATCGTTTGAGGTTTTTGCAAGTTCCATTAGGTTGTGCAAAGCATAAAAGTAGGCTTCGGTTTTTGATTTAAAGGGGGATTTTTCAACTTTGATGTCATGTGTAATAGCATGTAATGCATCTTTTGCCTGCTGGATATTGAGCCGTTGATCTGCATCATGATGAGTTAAACCTTGAATCAGCGCTTTAATTTTTTGACCTTTGGGTGATTGAAATACATCCCCATCAAAGTTCAGAAAATCAGGATGATCTTTTGCTTCTACGGGAACTTCATTAATATCCGTGCCAGTTATATAACAATACAAGCTTAGCCCCATGAGATAGGAATGTTCTTTCTCTGCAGAAAACAATTCTCCAGTTTGATCCCCATGTTCAAATTGTGGGGAACGAAATCCCGATGAATATTGCAAAAAGCCTTCTTTTTGTATTTTGCGGGGATTCACAAGTCCATTTTCAGAATTTAAGAACGATTTTGTATCAGCGATAAGAACTTGATCGAATTCAGTCACTAAAAAATTTGTGGGCTTTGCATCCGGGAAAAAACCATTGTTTGCTTGAAAATTTAAAAAAATATCAGCCATTTGGCTATAAATATTGACTGCATTTAAAACCTGAGTTTCTCTTAACTGAGTAAGAATTTGTCGTTTCTCATCAGCTGAAATTTCATCATATTCTGTGAACTCATCACATAATTTTTGTAGTTCTATCTGGTCAGATTCTTCAACGGTACCTGCAATATCTTTTTCAATAAGTGCAATTTTTGCTTGTACTTTCATGCCATGAGATAATACATCGCCTTTTGCACAAAACTCAGTAAGTTCAAGACTGTATATATAATCACCAGATCGCTTCTGGATCGCTTGCTGAGATGCATATACTTCTGCAAGACTGTCCCTTACTGCAGTTTGTTTAAGGCGCTCATAGGTTTTTCTGTAATTTCCTTTGTTGGGGGTAATTTTTAAAACTTGCCGCAGGCCAGTTTCATTATCAGTAAGTAAATAATTTTGGGCATTTCCACCACCTAAAAATTTTATTTGATATTTTTCTAATCCAGGAAGTATGGCGTCAAATTCTTGATGAAATGTATCCGCATCAAATTTTTTGGGAAATGAGAGAATCTTTACAATTTTTTGTGCTGTCTCATAACTTAAATTGTCGATGTTTTGTGCCAAATTTGCGTCTTGGGGAGGGTAAACTTTAGAACGTAATCGAGGATTATTTTCTACTATATTCGATAACCGGTTGTTTACCCTCGCAATGAGGTCATTTAATGTTGTTCTATCTGCGGTAGAAATGGTTTCTGAGGCAATCAATTCGCGAATCGATTGTTTTAAAATGGAAAGTTGATAATAATTTTCCTCCGTATTTTCATCAATAACTCTCAGATCGATTTCTTTCAATAAACGAGTAGTTTTTACAATGGTTGTTGATGTTTTTGTACCAAAAACTTGCGCTAAAAAATCTGGCTGGTTTTCCTTCTCAAATAATACTGCGGAAGGGATTCTTTCGTTCTTTTTACAATTTTCTATGTCCCATTGATTAATTTGCTTTGCACTAAAACCAGGACAACCTAAAAGTGCCAGCTCATCCCGAATTTCTTTGAATATCTCTTGATAGAATTTAGTATAAGGGAAGCTTGAAGAAACTATTACAACAGCTAACTCTCCTCCCACATTCGCATCGATTTTGAGTAATTGTTGGCGCACCTGTAATAATGCTTCAGCCTTCTGGGCATGGGGAGCTACGTTATATATATCAATTAAACGATTTAATTTTTCTATATCGCTATTAATATCATCTATAAAAGTCTCATCCTCATATTCTTTTTTAAACAACTGGACTTTCTTTATCATAGGGCACCTACTCAGTATTAATTAGGCGAGTGTATTCATTGCAGAACGAGTAAATTTGCTATCAAGATAATCTTGTAATGATTTACCCATTTTATCTGTTTGCTCTGATTTGGCACCGGCCTCAATTAGGACATGCGCTAATATCTCAACTATCTGAAGGTTTGGATCATCAGGCTCTGTCTCTTGTAACAAGTTCATTAGTCCTGTTCGCCCATATTTATCTTGTTGATTTACATTGATCCCTTCAACATTAGAAACGAGCCACGTAACTAACTCAGTATTTAACGACATCAATGCATAATGAAGAACATCTCTGCCATATTGATCCTGCAATGCTGGATTTGCACCTTTTTCAATGAGTCGCTTTACCTTCTCAGTATGTCCTTGTTCTGCTGCTAACATTAAAGGGGTCTTTAAATTAAGATCTTGATAATCGAGATAAGGAACTCTCGCAAAATGTTCGAGCATAGAGTCTTGGCTATACATCGCGGCGTAATGTATAGGCAAGCGGCCATTTTTATCAGGTATAGCTAATAATGCTTCTTCTTTAATCAGAACTTCTATACATCCGCTTTGGTTATTTAAAATTGCTGAATGGAGCGGTGTATGAGAAGATGAGTTTTTCATCTTCAGGAGGTTTGGATAGTCAAGCAAGTCTTCAAGGACGGTAGAAAATCCATTTTCTGCGGCCACATGGGCTAGTGTATTATCACTATCATCAGTTGCAATGATATTTCTTGAGTTATTAACCAAGAGGTCATAAAAAATGGCATACTTTCTTTCCATGAGAGAAGGCCTATCTTTAGCTGAGGTTGATGGTGGCATGGTCAGAGCTAAATGAGCTGGAGATTGTTGCAGTCGAGTCAGTGAGTTAGACTTCGCGCCGTGCTCAAGTAAAACTGTTGCTGCAAAATGATGGCCATAAAGTGCAGCAAGATGTAAGGGCGATAATTGGCCACTTGTAGCAAGATTAACTGCCTTCCTATCTTTTTCTAAAATCGTATTCAGGTAAAGATCATATCCTTTCTTACTGGCGTATTGTATTGCATTCATACCTCCTAAATGATCAAATTTCTCAGAACACTTGTCGACTGAAATGTCAGCGACTGTATCAAGAAAATGCGAAATTTCTTGCTTTAGAAGAGTTAATTTTTTATCAGCTGTAGTAGAGTTTTCATAAAGAGGTTGTTTACTAACATTCTGTAAATACCATAGCTCTAATTTGCTTATGTCCCGCGGATTAGGCTTTTTAGGATTTAAGGATAAAGATGTAAGTAATGCTTCCCATTTTGACACATTATTCTCCAAATTAATTTTAAATCAAATCGTTATTATTTAAAGTCATTATAAAATCGTTGGTGTTGATTTTATTTCCCTGGTGTAATCAACCGCTTTTTTATAAGTATAATACAATCCCAAGTACATTGTTTGTTTATTAAACAATGGCCATGCTTTTATTATTGTGGGCATTATTAAAAAAATAATCTAATCCATGTCAGATGGCAGATTAGAGAAGAAATCCTGTTGTTCTTGACGCAGTACTTTATTTAGGAACAACAAAAAAATAAAGGGGTTAATTTTTCTAAAAAGGTTGCTTCTTTGGGTTCTGGGTAATCTTGAATGGGTATAAGCTCAGGATATGTTTCAAACATCCAGCTAATTGTAGCATCCCACGCACGATTAATATTTCTTGATATTACTTTATCGTGTCGAAATAATTTAAAGAAATCGTTATAGTTTCCTGCATGCGGTCCATCGGCTTGATAAAGGCGTAGTAAGCCTAAGCGCTCATGAATAACAGCGAGTGTTTCATGAATACTATGTAACCCTCCGCCTACAATAAATGACATAATTGCGAAGATATAATGGTAATGCTCTTCCATGCTTTTAAATTGTCCCATAAATAACATACTGGCACTTAACAATGAGGTCATCCCAGAGGGACCGGCAACATAGGGAATGCCACGATGAATAAGAGATTGCGTATACTTTGATTCAAGATCTGCTTCCTGGCAAATACAGTCAGGGTTCCATGTAGTTTCAAATAATGGGAATTTTTTTCGATCTTCTGAGGCGACACAAATACCTAATCTTTGGGAAATATAAAATTTAAATTCACCTCTGCCCCTGTCGTGGTATAAAGGGTATGAGGAATAATTCCAGAAAAAAGAGCCAATATCTGCCTTTTTATTTTCTAAAATAAATTGTCTCAAACTTCCTTCATATCCAAATTTTTTGATGTGATTTTGAGATTCTAAGGGTAGTTCAAAATGACAATAAACATCTCGCATAAACATAAAATGAATTAACATGATTCTGGGAAAATTTCGTTGCTTTTTAAGCGTTTCAATAATTTCTTTTAGATCTGGAGTCTTTGAGTAGCGTCCGAAAGCCAAAGCAAGTTTGGGGTTCTGTGGTTCTATTGGATCTGGACCTAGATTTTCAAGAAAAGCGTCGAAGATTTGTTCATTATAGTTTGATTCTATAAATTGAATTATATTGTTACTTACTTTACCGATGCAATCCCATGTTGCTTTGCTGGGATTTTGCAACATTATTGTTGCGATGTTGGATTCAAAAATACGAGCTATTCGGCATTCAATGTCCTCAGTACTGATTTTTGTTTTCTTAAAGTAATTTTGAAAATTAGCATCTTTTGTTATTTCAATTACATGATTAATAAAAAATTTAAGTGGTTCTGAAATATTCGAGTGTTGCTTTAAATGGTGTTTTAAAGTGAAGGCCAGGGTTTTAAAAGATTGCTCATGATTATGAAATAAACATTTTAGCTCCGGGATTATTGAGCGGATAAATAGCTTATCTTGCGGTACTTCTGTTTCATAAAGGGAAAGCTTTGTTATTAGCAAGGCATGTACATTAAGTTGTTCTTTGCCGGGTAGTTGGCGCACTTCTTGAAAAAAATGTCGCATAAATTTCAAAATGTGAGTGGAATTCCAAAAATGATATCACATACTACTTCTGTAACAGATTCATCGATCAACAAAATACACCAAACTCAACTATACTAACTGCGAGATGTACTTTTAATGACCATAATTAGGAATGTAACTCTAGGAGTGACAAATGCTAGCAAAAAATATGCAAAAGATTTTAATGATCGTCATTATGAGTGGTTTTGTATCCAGCTCTTTTGCTGCGTGGGGATATCATAAAAGTTATACAGCATGTTATGGAGGGACTTGCCATCATACGAGCGTAAATAAAGGTTGTGTTAACGGTAATTGCGGTAAAGTTCGAACTGGCACGACCTGGCACAGATAATAGGAGCAAGTTCTATTTTACTTTGAATGAGCCGGGCTTATTTTATAAAACGTGCTGTTGGCATTATATCTTTAATCCATTTCGTTACCCGGCTCACCCGAGGAAACCAGGAATAGTCCCCATACGCTTCATCAATTTCGAGTTGAAATCCTAAACATTCAGCCAAATAGTTCAATGCTGTTGCATCAGATACGGTCTCTTTTGCCCATCGGTCCTGAGACATGCGAATCTGAGGTTCAAATGCATATTGCAATTGTTCATCACACATCCAGGCTTGTCCGAACCCGTGCATAATCTTCGGCAGTGGTACTTAAACTATTCGCTGCACATGGCGTTCTCCAAAGCTGCTCTGGTTCATATGTAATGGTTTGAACACATAGTTCCTAGTAAGTATTTCAAGATTTGCCTTATGCCCTCGTCTTGCGATTTCTTCGAGTATTTTGGGTTGGAATGACCCAATCCCGCTTGGCATGATCGGGTGTCAACGAATATGATTACTAAGAACGGTACTTAGGTTGCATTAATAATTTTTATAGCAAAGGCACTGGCAGGATATTCCGTTTTCTTGCGCAAATCTTCCAAACTGGTGAAGAAATTAAATGTCCAATTGCAATCTTGATAAGCCGTTGTATGGCGTCCTGATGTTGTGCCGGCATCTCGTTCAAGGAATCCTTTTTCAGATTCAGAATCTGCAATATTAACTAATGCATGAATAGGATTGGATGCATCCTTCTTGACCAGACAAACTCCTTGATTTAAACCGATATCTTCAAAAGAGCAATCGACGATTTTATATTTCTTTTTGCTCGTTAAGGCACGAACAAGTAATTGAATATCTGCAACTTGTGTACTCACCTTAATTGTAAAAACAGCTTTTCCCTTATTATAGGTAATCCTGATATTATTCTTGTTTAAAGTATTATCATATTCTTGAATGAGACTTAAAATCGCTTTTTTTTCATCTCGAACATTCATTTTTTTAGCACTACAGGATAATTGGATGAGGTACATTACATTCTGTTTTGATTTTGGTTCAGATTCTGATTTGAAGTTCGCAACTTGATCCTGCATGGCGACTACATGTTCTGTCGAAGCCAAACAAGAAACGGGCAGGGCAGGGGCCTTAGAGGTTCTTGAAATGAGATAGTGATCTTTATCTATCTTTTGTTTTTTTACCATGGCGGTATTTACTTCAACGTTGCTTCCATGAAACATATAGGACGAATAACCTGATTCACGGGATGTACTTGGAGGAGTGATGGAATGCCGCTCCATAAATTTATCGATTTTTCTTTGTTCTTCTTCATCTTCCACGCAAACAATTTTTTTGCCAACTTCTTTATAATAGTGCTTTTCACGCTCACTGGATGGAAATTGTCTTTTCATGGCCACTCTTGGTAAAAACGAATCAAAAAGAATAATAATAAAACATTATTATATTGGAATAAAATTAAGAAATAATTAAAAGAGGTGATTTTTTAAACAATATTATGTTCGTTTTTTGGACTGAACCCAGGCTACATTGATTCAAACTATTAGCCTGGGGGAATGCGAAGCCGTAACCAGGATTCATTGCAAGATTACGAGGCTGTTTTGCATTATAGTTCAAGACAGTTGATGTTTTGCTCTTGAGAGAGGAGATAATTGTGTTCAAATTTCTCTATGGCTTGCAGCGTTTCTGTTTCTAATACCTTAGCCGTTCTAATAATTTCCTGTTTTATATCTATTAATGATGTGATGTTTGTCTCTTTTCCAATGTTTAAAAGATGTGATGAGATGCGATTTAATTCACTTATTGGTGTGTGTAAGCTAATTCCCAAAATGTGTTTTTTAAGTTCACGATATTCATCATTTATTGCTCTAATCTCTTGTAATAAATGAACATATAGTTCAAAAAATTTAAGCTTCAACATACTGTGTTTGAGGAGCAACATATGGGCCTGATAAGTTTCTGGTGCGAAAAGATGCATTGCTTCTAATGTATTAGGTGTTACTGCAAATAAACCGTTATAAGTGCATCGGAATAAAAGTGCCATATTGCAGTTGAGTTCTTTAAAAACTGCCTGATATACCGCATCAATTGCGCCACAAAATGCGGGATCATCAGAATTTAAAGAGATCATTTCATCTTTAAATAAAGTTTGAAATTGAGTATGGGCTTGTAAATTGGGTATCGATTTTGGAAAAAATGCAACATCACTTAACGGACATAGTTCAAGTGTCATGCCGTCACATTTAAGTTTTTTTTCGAGTTCGGGATAATTGGCGACATTTCTTCCATGGGCAAATCGGTCAAGATATTTTTTTGCAATTTCCAGGGTATGTTCTTGTGCCTCTGGCTCGATATGGGCGGTGATAAAATACCAAGGATTACCCTCTCGCCGTCTATACTGATTGACTTCATCAAAAAAATTTAAAAAATTCTCTAGGGGGTACCCATCTTCCGCGCCTGCAAGGCCTATGGTTGTTACCATCGGATTGGGATATTGTCGAATATTATCCCATATGTTCTGAAATTCTTTTGGATCGATGTGTCGCTCTTGATAATAGCGTAATCTTAATGTGGTCACATCACCAAATTCTTTGAGCCCTCGCATGAGGCCACGATTATAGGCTAGGTTAAATTCAACAAAAGAGATATGTTCTTTACATTGAACCCAGGAGATCCCTGGCAAAGCGAAAATGACATGATGCTCATAACAATATTTATAAAATGCATAAGTGATATCTTCGATATCTTGTGGTGTTTTTAAAAGATTCGAAATACGTCGAAAGTCTTTGATAAATTGATCCAGATCATCCGAACCAGTAAATTTCCATTGCTGGTTTTTTTCATCGACCAAGTCATATGGAAAAGGGATATTATTACGCTCTGCTATAATTTTAGCTAATTCAATATCAATCAAAAAGCCAGCTTCAGCGTGAACATGTAAATCTGTTTTAGGCATTTTTTGAATAAGCAAAGTATTTATATCAACATCTTCATCACATAAAGCCTGTAAATAGTGTAAGTCTTCCGAACTAAGAGATGGGAGTGACATTGAAAAGTCAGAGCTGGCTTCCTTAAAAAATCGTTCTTGCATGTAACCCTCTTTATAATATGATTCGACCTGCTTCGCAGGATATGCTCCCACAGTAACTTATTATTTTCAAATAAAAAAATATGTTCATTATTGCTTCATGCAAGCAGGCTTATTGAGCGACTAGATGGCTATACCGATGTCTTATTTCATAATCAAGTGATTCGGTTTCCCATTACTAATGAGCAATGTTTCTCAATGGTGTTCTTGACAAGGTCATTATGAATCACAATAATCTCGATTGATTTTTTGATGCTCACTTTTGCTGCACGGATTGCCGCCCTAACTAGGAAAAAATATGAAAAATAAAATAGTTATGTTGGCTCTAACTTCCTTATCTCTTACGCATTCGCTCGATACCTATGCTGCTGATTACAGTTTGAATGGCTTGTCACTAAGTACTTCCGTAGGAATTCTTTCTGGAAAGGCTCACGAATATGTTTATTATCCCCAATCAAATACTAAGCTAAGCCAGCTCGATTGGCGCATAAAAAATGCTGCAATAATAAACGGGGAATTAAATTATGAATTCCTCGCCTGGCTTAGCATTAATGGAAGAGGTTGGACAACTGTTGCAAAAAGCAAGGCAGCCATGGATGATTATGATTGGTTCAATCCAAATCAAGAATCTTGGACTCATTGGTCACACCATGAAAATACACATCTTAATTATGCCAATGAGTTTGATTTGAGTTTAAGAGCTTGGCTGATGCAAAAGCAGAATTATCAACTCGGTTTGGCTGCGGGTTATCAATGGGATTCTTTTAGCTGGCGGGCGACTGGCGGCTGTTATCAATACAACAATGGTAGCGATATCGGTTGTTTTCCTAGCACTCAAGTTGGAATTGGCTATCAACAAAAATTTAGAGCCCCTTATATTGGTTTAGCTGGAAAATATTTCATCCATAATTTTGAGTTTAATGCCCTTTTAAAATTTAGTAATTGGGTTTCAGCACAAGATCATGATGAGCATTATGCCCGCAACATAACGTTCGAAGAATATGGAGATAACTTTAGATATTATGCTGCAACACTAAACTCCGGCTATTTTTTAACACCCAATGCGAAAGTTTTTGTTGAAGCATCCTACAATCATTATTCGAATGGGCGCGCCGATACTGAAATAATCGATAATGACACCGGCGAAAATGGCTATGAACGTGATGCCGCTGGTTTATCCAATAAAAACTATACCGTCGCACTCGGTCTGCAGTATCTGTTTTAGAATAAGCAAGCAAGGTGGATTGGGTTATTTTGACTCAATCTACGTTCCTGCATACCGTGGCTGCTCAAACTGTTCTTTGGCTTGCAACATTTAAGATCATCAAAAATGATAATTAAGACCGAAGCGAATAACTTGCGCTGGATTAGTCCATGTATATTTTATTTGGAATGGAGGATTGGGAATAATTGGATCTGCAATCTCGGATGTTGAGCCAAGATCATAATATAAATACTCTAATTTCATTGACCAATTTTGCTTGAGAACCCATTCAGCCCCTCCACCAACTGTCCACCCGGCTCGTGTTAAAGTTTTAGAAAAAGGATATTGTTCATCACCATATCCACCAGGAATAAAATTAACATTCGCTTGTTCTTTTACAGAACCGTAGGCCAATCCCCCGGTCCCATATAGTAATATCTGGGCAGTGGGTGAAAAACCGAGGCGTCCACGTAAGGTGCCAAACCATGTCGATTTATGTTGGGTTGATAGCGCATTATTAAATACTTCTAAATGCTCCACCGCATTTCCTACTGCATTTTCTGTGGATGAGCCTTTTAATGAGTTCCAGTTTATATCGGTTTCTAAACCAAGATACACTTGTGGGTAGGCACTTAATTGCAAGTTATACCCTACTTGTCCTCCTACGGTTCCACCTGACATGGATACCGACATAGATGCTGGTTGAATAGTACCATTCCCGGGTTGGAGTTGGGTTGGCTCAGGAAGAGGTACCACTTTTGTATGGGCATTTGACCAGGAATAACCTCCGTTTATCCCCATATAAAAACCAGACCAGTTCGTAGGGGATAATTCCTTAATGCCAGATGTTCCTGCGATAGAAACCGAAGTAACACAGAGCAGGCTCAGCAGACTTAATGTTGGAAATTTTGGTACGTCGAATGAACCACGCTCCATGTTACTTATAATCATTGAATATCCTTTTCATAATTAGATTAATTCAGTTTTTGACAAACTTATCTAAAAATAATGGCTCTAATCAAAATATGCAATAGCAATTGCCAACCATAGGGAACTCCCTAAGGTTAAATGTTCATAAAAATCAAATGGGGTTAAATTGGAAGTCAAACTGCTTTGAAAAGAACCGAACACGGATTTATCCGCTGAGGCTCAAGCAAGTACTTTCTTGTTTGTTTAGTTAAATTTATTTACTATTTAGTGGCTCCAAGTTATCTCAAATGACTGAGATATGTATGGGAATTAATTTTTTAAGTCCCAATTATTAAGGATGATGATGAACAAGAAATTATTAGTTTTATTCGCAACCGGACTTTTTCTTAGCGGTTTTGCTTACTCCGAAGAAGATTTTGGGTATACGTTAAATGAATCGACAGAACAGGAAGAAAATGGCGTTTATCTATCGGATGAACAAAAACTTTTAGCCAAGGTAAATCAGGTTTATGCGAATTACAGTCAATTGCATCCAAATTGCGGCTATCAACCTAAACCTTCTATTCATTCCTATCCTCAACAAATGCATACGCTCACCAATCCTTATATACATGGTGCTAATGAGCTCAATGCGATTAATTTTAAAATTAGAAACTTTGTGCTCGATAGTCCTGTTCGTGATAACAATGATCCCTTTTGTGGTAAATTAAGCATAAAATGCGCCTCATTGGTGACCATTGTAAACTCCGCAAATTTTTATTGTGAACGGATTCACAATGGGGCAAGTTCGGATCCAGTTTTGTTAGCAGATCCAAGATACAACAATTATCTAGCCTACCAGACGATATATAACCTCTCTGTCATGCCTAGGGCCAAAAAGAATTTTGGCTTATTGAAACAGTTTTATAATTTAGACGCATTTCCACCCTATTCCAGCTCACAAATTCCCAATCCCAGTTACGAGTACAATGCTGTAGTATATTCCACATTCACATATCCTGCCCCAACAAATCCGCCGACTCCAAATTACTCCAATGGGAATTATGGTTTCTTGTTCCTTGGTTCAGCAGAAAATTTAGTATCAGTTTGCAAAACCATTCAATACCAAAATTTGTCACGAGAAAATGCTGCAGTTCGATTTAGTCAGTATTTTGGTATACCACCTGATTCACCGGATTCAGTAAGAACATTTACTTTTTTTAAGTTAAGAAATAATCCTCATATACCTGGTAAAAGGGATGGCAATATGTTTCGGCCATGCCCTGCTGATGGCAATATTGAGACAACTTCCTGCTCCGCTTCGGCTCTAGTGATTCCCCATAATTGCAATAATCCTCCACCCCCTTATGATGGCACAACGGTCAGCTCATTTTTGGCAAACCAGTTTTATTCTGCTTATTGTAATACGGTCCCAAATAGAAACTCAGGTATGCCAATCTATTTTCCATGGACAGGGCAAGGTTTTACCTATGATTGGTATCCATGGCATATAAGTTTAAAAAATGTTCAAGGATCTTCAGAGTATGTTCCGGCTACTAATAGTGGTAGCGCTAATATAGAAGTAGTAAATAATAAATCAATAGAGGACTTTTTATTAACATGTGATTTCAGCTAAGAATAACTATCGTTCTTATTATTGGATTGGCTGAAAATCAAATAGCCTATCTGATTTATAGTGCAAGGGATTACTCATAAAATGGTCGTGCCCAATCATCCTCGTGACACGTTATGGCCACTTTTGCTCGATGTGATAAAGAATCATCGAGCGATTGAGTATAATAGTGTTCTTTAAATAGATTATCAGATGTCATAATCGCTTCATCTTTCATCAAGATGGATTTAGCGTGTTGAGGATTTAATTGGAAAAAATATTCCATAAATTCTGGATGGAGCGCAACGAGTTCCTGAAGGGGTTTATTAAATGGATTATCGATCCCACTGTATTTATCATAAAACTGAAGGTAGATGCTAACATATTCCTGAAGCGCCAATTTTTCTTTATTATCGTCCAGTTTCTGTGTGTATTTATTTCTTAAAAGTGAGACAAGCTGACAGTAGATAGCATTGAAGGCGTGTATCACTTCTTGATTATCGCTAGAAATAGCTAAATAAAAAGGATTATTCACTACCTTATTTATTTTTAATTGTTATTTTTTTTATGCTGCAATAGGGCACAGCTAAGGCCACATGTTCTGCTTCTCGCTCCATCCGACCGGGGAGGTTGAGATTATTTTTACGATATGTTGCATGAATATCTACAGCAAAATTACTAAAAAGAGTGGGGAAACCAAAAATGACGGACTGTAATTATCAACACCTCGATACAAATCAGAGGTTGCTGGTGATGTTTTTATAACATTAGAAAACTGAATACTAGAAGGTGATTTTTCTTTCTCACTCTGGAAAAATTGGGGATATTTACTGTACATTAGGAATGACTTTATGATTAGGGTTTTGCGCAAAACAATAACATGCTTTCTTGTATTTGAGCAATCCAGGGCCTGCTTGATCTCTCAAAATACAAGATATACCAAACATGGCTTTCCCCAAGATTTCCAACTTGTGGCCAAGAGAATGAATGAATTCAAACCGGCTATTTCGCAGTCAGATCCTGGTTTGATTGGTTTGGCATTTCTTCAAAAATTTTATGTACTAAATAATTCATTTGTGCTGATTCGGCTTTCTTCCTAAACAGCATATTAACAAAATCTGCTGCTTCAGTCGGCCAATGGTTTTCAGAGTTTGGTTCATTATTATTTTCTTCATTGATAAGGTCATTATTTTCTTTTAAAAAGGCATTTACGGCGTCTTCATCGTACGCTACAAGGGCTCCAGAACGAATACTTGAAAAGCCTCCTTTGGGAATTACCTTGTATTCCTTTTTATCTGCGATATGTACGTATAGATTTTTAGTAGGGTTAAAGGCATACAATTCTTCAGGAGTAGGATTAGGAATAACAAAAAACTTTACTCCCCTTTTTTTCAATAACTGAGTTACCTGAAATAGTTCAAATCCGGAACCACGGATAAGCTCTAATGGCAAATAACCCAAAGATTTTGTTTGTCCTACTTGCGCTAAATCACTCATTTTGGGATGTGAAAAAAAATCATGGGTAGGTTGTGTGGGCGCAAACAGGGGCTTATCATTACTGACAGGTTGTTCATCGGGAGACTTAATGACTGTTGCATCAGAAGAAGTTGATTTATTTTGGTTCCCGGCGCTTATCTTTTTAAAAAGTTCCTTAAGTGATTTCATGATGATTAAATAAAGTCGAGTTTGCATAAATTATATGCAATATATCGGGATTCATCAAAGCAAGTAACCGGTAGGTTGAATCATTTAGAGCCAAAAACTTGTAGTGAAGTTATATTTTTTGAATTTAGCTATGTGTATAGAAGATTGATTATCCTTTCAGATTTTTGTTGGAATTACTCTATACTCTTAGATAAGTAAAATAGGAGGTCATAAAATATGGAATATGGACGACCTGAATCTGAAGCAATTGATGATGCTACCTTAAAAACTCTAAATTCATTATTAGAGCTGGAGATGGCGGGTGTTGTACGTTATACCCATTACTCCCTTATGGTCTTTGGCTATAATCGTATCCCTATTTGTAAATGGATGCGTGAGCAGGCTCAAGAAAGCTTAAACCATGCTCATTTAATCGGTGAGCTTATTACCCATTTTTCGCACCATCCCTCACTTAAAATTGGCAAATTATTAGAAACCCATGAACATAACATTGGGAATATTTTAGAAGAGGCTCTTGAGCATGAAAAGCAAGGTTTGCATTTGTATTATCAATTATTACAACATGCAGAAAGAAAATCGGTGTTAGTCGAAGAGTTTGCAAGAAAAATGATTCAGGAAGAAGAAATGCATATTGGCGAAATACAAAAAATGTTGATTCCTCCTGGGATATTGAAAACTTAGAATGTTTATCGAGATTAAGCGGTTCTTTTTATACTCCATCAAGTAGTGACCCAACTGTGTAACGTTGGGCCTAAAGAATCAACCTATCTTGTTCCAAGCAGATGGCTACGAAATGACTAACTTATGGAGGTGATGACTCATCGCGAGGGAGGGGGCGAAAGGTCTTGTTGTTCTTCCAACGCTAGAGCTAATTTCTTTTGATGAGCCCTTCTAAAGAACGATTGCAATGTACATGCATGGCGATAGATGCTCTTGGCTTCAAAATGACTAGGGTTTCCTTCTTGATCCATCTGCAAAAGATACCCTTTTTCTTTAGCTTCCTGTGCTTTCATAAACGATACAATACATTTATTAGTCAATTCAGAAAGTTCAAATACCGCAGCATTATGCCAAGGAGTACCTCCTTCAGGGTGATCTTCATGTAGCCATAAGCCAATTTTATCAGAAGCTACTGTTTTAGGGTGACATGATATGCGTAATGCGTCAGGTTCAATTATTGAGAGATATTCGCTAAGTGCGGCACTCATGCGAGCTACGCCACGAGCAATAATTTCAGCTTCTTTCTTAATTTTTGATCCTGACTTTTCCGGGTAACCCATCTTTAGTTCTGTTGTAAAAAACTGAATTTGCCCTCTGTATAAATTGATGCTATTTCTATCTTCATCATTTTGAGGTGTTTTTAGCCGTTGTCTGAAATGTTCTTCAGTTTCTGCATATTGGTTTAAGTCAACTTGCCCCGCTAAGTTGATAATTTTGATGTTCTTTAAATCGTTTTTTTCTATCATACCCTGTAATTTTGTGAGATAGTTTTCACGCTTTTCTTTTGAGTGAATATCGGGAAATACATCTGCAAATGCAAATCCATCCGTATAAATAACAACTTCAGCTCCAGGACCATAAACTGATTCTATTTTTTTACAGAGATTATTTAAGTGTTCTAAAGATAGGAGCTCAGCCATATCAGGAGAATCACTAAGAGTCTTTCCACGAACAGGAGCTTTTTCTGGAAACGCAGGGGCTACAATTCGTATTTTTTCTCCTTTGGTGACCATGCTATCAATTTTCTTGATTACTTTATCTGAAAACTCAGCGACACTATGATCGATTTTTTCATCTTCAGGAATTCTTCTATGTTCTGAAAGTAGATTCAAAATTTTATTTGTAATAAGAAGATACGGCATAAATACTCCAATCAAATTTTAAAACTTTCAATTCAATCCGCTGATTTTTAGGTTGATAAAAGAACAATAAATAACAACATAAAACAATAAGATTAAAATCGGATCGAGAATGTTACATTGTAAACATTAAGAAAACATTAAGAGCTATTGGGTTGGTTTGGGGGCAGTTTGTTCTTATATGAAATGAATTGATTAGCATTGTTTTCTGATTAAAGATGACGGCAACACAACCGAGATTTATGCTGGGGCGTATAGATAATTTGCCTAGCTTAATCCGAAACCATCTCTTCAGCATTAGTCTGTCGTATATTTGGTTTTATCCAAGACATTAAAGTCCTTTATTCATTGCTGGTTTTTAGGGGAGTTTATGAGCAACAAGATTTATCCTACACTTAAATAATCTATAAAAATCAGATGACTTTGCTGCACAATTCAGCTGCCAAAGGTAAAGAAAGGTGAGACGACGCCAATTCATTTAACTTTTTACAGTTAATTTGGTCACATTTTATTACTGGTAACTTATTATCCTGGCGTTGGCTTTGAACCACATTCATCGCATTTGTTGCTTGTAGTATTTCAGTAATTATACATGCCTCCCTCTGCGTCGGGACTTCAAGCACAGCGACTAAACCGCTATTTTGATTCAATTTCCAATTTTTTTTGCCGCTTAACTGTTCCAGATTGACGAGTAACTGTTGTTTCTCTGCCTCATGAAGGGGGAGGGCCAGAGAGAATCTTGCTTTTTCTTGAGTGTTTTTCTCCTTTTGGTTTTCTTCCGCTAAGCTACCCAGCTTCGTTCTGCACACCCGAATTGCCGCATAGTAAAAGTGAAAATAAGGATCTTGCATTGCGTATTTATCATCAGCAATACCTTCATAGGCGTTATCCAGCTTTTCTAATAATTCGGGTAGGGTGCCCTTAAGGTCAGTTAAATAGGGGCCATGATATTGTTGTGGTACAACAATCTCCCATTCATCGCCGTTCTGTACCCATTCAATGTCTAACTCCCTTATCAAAACATCTATAGGCACTCTATTGATTAAGTCCGTGAAGGCAAGCAGACTTTTTTTATTCAGCGTATCATACTCTTCTTCATAGGCCTTTTTTAGATGGATTCCAAATTTTTGGCGGTTCACTTCATAATAGGAATTGACTTGTTTACCCTGACGCTCCATCAATCGACGATGCATTTCTTGGTGGTAATTTTCATTTTTCTTATTGAACGTATTTTTATCTGCCACTAATTCTTCTTTAATACGTTGTTCTGGCCGGGACGCAGATTGGATAATTTTTGGCAATCCAGTATAAACAGGGCATTTGCCCCAAGGGATAACTCTGAATCCTTCCCTTTCTATTTTATGGTATTCGTGTATTTTCTTTAAATCATTAAACAATTCCCTTTTTTTTAGTGCCGCAGCAGAGAGTCTTTCGGAAATATATAAAGCGAAAATATCACACCCGGTATTCGTAAATTGCATTTGTATATCTGTGGTGTACAGTATGGCTTCAGGTTCATGTTTATGAATGATTGCCCCCACTTCAGCATTATACAATTGAGTATTAGAATCATCATGTCCCAATGTATCTACCCAAAAGACGTTTACTTGTCCGTGCTCATCATAATTCAACTGCCCATTAGCCACATGGTTACTCATTGAACCTCGCGGACTCATTATAAACTGGGTTTGAAACGGTTGTTTTGTCGCTTCAAAACGCATTTTTGCAAATTCAAGAAATGATTCGAGTTGTTCTTTGCCATAAAATACGGTGCAATCATGGTCAGATTGCTTTGCTGCCCTTCGTTCCTTTTTCAATGTCACGAGTAATGCTAGAGTTTCCCAGGTAGGACTACAATCAGCAGCCATGGTCCAGGGCGCAAAAGGCAGAGAGGCATTGAAGAGAGCAATTGCTTTTTCTATTTCCCCAGGTGAACTTTCTTTCCATTGGTGGTGAAAATGTTTTTTGATGGTTGGCATCAGTTTTGACTCGATATTATTGTCAATAACAACGTCAAAAAAAGTCAGGCCATCGCAGCCTCGCTTTGTTGGGTCAGCGCCATTTTCAATTAAAAGAAGCATCAACTCATTGAGATTTTTGATGTTCTTTTCACTAGCATTATTTAATTTTAAGGCTAAATGATTGAGTAATGGAATTAACTCAACAACTCCTAGATTACCAATAATACAATTTGGATCGGCTCCTCGTTCAAGCAACAAACGAACCATATCCATATCCATAGTTTTTACCAGGCCAATAGCACAAGCTAAAGATAAGGCTGACTGAAAGTGATTGCAATCATGAGAAGTATAATTAATATCAACACTTTGAACATCTAAGGCCAATTTTGCTAGCTTTAGAGCGACATCATTATAAGGCAATGCCACAATAAGCTGTAAAATGGTCTCTCCAGCACCATTGGCTGTATTAATAATTTTTTTATTATCAGGATGTTTCAATAGCATTTCTGCTACCATGTACTGTCTATACAATAAAGAAAAATGTACTGCTGTTGATTTGTGATATTTTGTACCCTGTCTTTGCTGGGGGTTGCGGTACGTATATAGCTCTGGTTGCGCATTGAGAATTTTTTCAACTTCTTCTAAATCACCGCAGCTTGTAGCTATGAGTAAGTCGTTCCCTTCATAAGACCTGCTAATTTTTTCTAAATCTTTAGAATACACTGCGGTTATTCCTTATATTAACGTCGATTATAGATAAGAAATTATCTCTGAAGAGTGCAATTTTTGAAAGGATGATGAGTAATTAAAGAAAAACCGGCCAAGCTTTACACCCAGCCTGTGTTCGCTAGATTGAACTTAATTTCATTGACGTTAAAGTTGGCTCTTCCAGCTTGGTTTCTTCTTTCTTTAAACTTAAGAGCTGTTTTCCTAATTCATCTTGTTTGACTTTATTGTTCCAAATAAGCAGATGAGTTTTGCTGGCTATTTCTTCTTTAATCGTAGCAATTTGTTTCGGAGTAAGTTCCTGTGTATGACGATAGTAAGCATAAAGCTGGGCGCATATTTCCTCGATTATTGCTTCCTCACTTAGGCCCTCACTCTCTGGTTTTAGGTGAAAATCGATCACCGAACACAGTGTGGCGCGTACATTGTTCATGTGAAACGCAGACATAAATGCACGATAATAAGAGTTGTTGCGAACAAATAAAGGAATGATTGGATTTTGCAAACTCCAGAAACCATCAAGTCTGATAACATGAATAGGTGTTTTATTCATCAATGCAAGCCTCGCTGCACCGGTGTAAACTCTAGGCGGTTCTTGATTTAATCGTGCAAAATTCCCTTGTGGGAATAGTGCGACGCAGCCATTTTCACTAAGTGCTTTACTTGCTTGCTCTAACGCGCCGGCATTAGCAGAGCGTCCATTCTCACTTTTAGTTGCTTTTGATTCTACCGGTATTGCTTTAAACATCTTCAGAAAAGAAGAAACGCCGGGTACAGAATTATAAGCATCTGTGGCAAAAAAACGTGGTGGTGTGCCTTTTATTTTTGAAGCAACAACAACTGCTTCCCAGCCCGTTCGATGTGGGCCTACTGCAATTATTTGTTTTTCTGTATTGGTAAGCTCTAAATCCCCGCCCTTCGTATGCATCATCCGCGTTATTAGCAATAAAAGGCCGGCTATTATACGAGCAAAACGATTATCATAGTTTAGGTGATTGTTAGACTCTGCGAATCGTGCAATCGCAAACGTTGCTATTGCAAGACCAGTAAGCAGGAACAATATGTTATAAGCACTTGATGCAGACTCATCATGATTAAGTTGCTCTAAATTGGAATACATGTTGATTACTCCTTGTAAAGACTAGATAGATTAAGCGCTAGCCATCCAAAATCTGTTATAGTACCTTTAAAATGGATGTTGTCAATTAAATACCCAAAAAGAAAGGCTGAAATGTCCCTGAGTTACAATTCATTGATTGGGGGGATGAGATTATGAATTTATCCTGGTTTATGTTATCACCCTGTCGTCAACATACCACAAGAAATGCCTGTGACCGTTTTTCTTAAAAGAGGTAAATCATTTCTTTTCATGGCCTCAATCTGGATAAGATTCAAAGGATGAATCAAGGTTGATCTTAATTGAATGCTTTCCCCAAGCCAGGGTTGATGAAAACAAAAATCACTCTCACCGGTTATTTGATAGAAGAAGAGGATAGTTGATTCCAATTCTGATTGAAAAGGCTTGAGATATTCATTGGAGCCAGTTAATTGGTACACGTATTGTTCCCAGATTGGAAGGTACACTTTGGAAAGAGTTACTCCTAATTGTTTTATAAAAGCAGCAAAAAGAGTATTTTCCTTGTAGAGAACCCTAAGCTTATTTTTTTCAAGGTCATTGAGCTCTGACCAAGCAGAACCAAGACCCCACCACGTTGGGAAAAGAAGCCGTGTTTGAGTCCAGCATAAGATCCAGGGGATAGCCCGAAGCTTTCTTTGATCTGGCCCTGATTTGCGTTTGGTTGGACGAGAGCCAATCTTTAGCTCTGTCAAGAAATGATAGGGCGAGGCCTGTTCAATTGTGGGCCAAAACCATTCGCTTTGGATCAGTGCTTTATATTTCTGACTAACTTGCGTGGCAAATAATACCAGCTCCTCAGGATAACCCTTATCAGTGTCGTTATCTTTATGTGAATAGATATCAAGAAATTTGTCAATCTGACTTTTGAGTATGGAACTCGAACCAAAGAGCCTTGCAACCATTTCCCCCTGAACAGTCACTTTATAATTAGTCATCATTTCCTTAGACCAGGAAGCAGTTTGTTCTTTGATATCCCCACCTCCACGTTCTATACTGCCCCCCGACCCATGAAAAAAAATAGGCCGAAGGTTTTTATTTTCTAGTGTAGACTGAATATTTTTTAAACTGTTCGCAATCATCAGTCGAGAGGGCAATACACCATTTTCTTTAGATGAGTCAGAATAACCCAGCATGACCTCATAATTTCCATCCCACTGTTTTAGATGCTTCTGTCTAATATCCTCAGTGATTGAATGATTTAAAATTGTATCCGCAGTGGTGAGCGCAAGTTGATTTTCAAACAAGGGCACAACGGGTAGGGCGTAGCTTTTAAAAACGTGTTTTACCAGGTTAATTCCATTTTTTATATCCTCAGCAGATTCAACCATACTGAGGATAAAACCGCGTATATAATTTTTGGGATCAGTCCCATGGGTTATAGAATAGACTTTTTCCAACATCTTGGTAATTGTTGTTTTTTTTATGCTCGTTAAACTCTCCTTTACAACGGCTGAATCTTCTCTGAGCTCGATGGGTATGACCAGAGTGGGATAGAGCTGAAAAATGCTGGAGATGATAGCGAATTGTTCGGGTTCGAAATTTAAAAACTTTAGGGTATTTATCTGTATTGCAGCTAATTCTTTTTTGAATGCAGATACTTTTTCATGATCCTTGGCTTGTATCTTTCTCAGACCACGCGCTTTTTTAGCAAGCTGATTGAGCTGATTCGCTAATATTCTGTTTTCATTCAATGCAGTTGAAAGTCTGACAATTTCCAGTACTTCTTTGATGCACTCTTGAATGTAGGCAATAAAACAAGATCGAGAAAGTTCGAGACTTCTAACCATGATTTTTTCATTAACACCTGAGTGCCCATCTTTATCACCTCCTACCCAAGTGCGTAATTGGATGGGAATACCTTTGGTTAAAAAGAAGTGATAAAGTTTCATGTTGAGGGCATTGAGGGCGAACTGATAGATGTATCGTGCCTCGTCTTCTACGCTTGGTTTTTCATGATTGGAAATATTAATTTGAAGTGAGATTTTAAGCATTTGATCAAGATGAGTTTCATTCATCAGATATGGGGATTTAAGAACATCGACAAGATAGTCCCGAATTGATTTAAACAGCTTTAAGAATTCATTTGTGCGCGCTTCTGTTGGATGTGCTGTTAAGACATAATGAATCCCTTGAGGTCTTTCAGAATAGAATTTTTCTTTTCTTTGATTGATACGAAAAATGCGGTAGGCGCTCTCACAGGCATTAATAAGTTCCATCATGAGAGAAAACCCATGCGCAATTTGACAAAGCTGATTTCTATCTAGTTTGGAAAGCTCAACTTGCAGACTGTGAAGGGCTTTTTTAAGTGCGATCGTTTCACTCCCAATCGTGTCTTGCATGGATAGTCGAATGTGCTCAATTCGTTCAAAGGTTTCTTTTCCATAGACTTCTGCAATAGATTTCCCTAAACGAGTAAGAGACCAGGAAACCATATGGCTTAATTCCCTTGGCAGATGTGAGACATTTTGTTTCATCCAAAACTCCGATTTCTAAAAGGGTGTCCGGAACGTCCATTTTGCGGATCTCCTTCCACTCGTGATCTAATCACGATTTAGTAGTCCTTAATATGAACTTCTTCAGTTGATTTTCAAATGGCTCAGGTTCAACCCAGTGAAGAAGATCTTTGTTCAATTGAATATATTTATACTGGAAAATACTTTGTTTTGCTAATTCTCTTGTAGCCTGACACAAGTGCTCTTATTAATTTTCAGGATTTGTATTTATTTTTAAATTATGTTTATCAATAAAAGAGGTTGCAATTTTTTCTGATAAAGCTTTTTCACAAAAATAGTTCAAAAGTAAATTAATTTTTTGTTCATCTGCTATGGACTTTGGGGAAATTGCATAAAGATTAATATCAGGTGACGACTCGTGAGGTAATACTTGAATTAGTTTCTCATTTTTTATTTCTTCATAAACTGAAAAATAAGGCGCCCACAAAAGCCCTACATTTGCAACAGCAGCCTGTTTTAAGACACCTGCATTATTGCTTTTAAAATTTCCCGAGACATGAATGATTTTTTTATTAAAAACCCATTTATTTTGCAGGCCATAAAGCGAATTAATCAAACAATTATGTTTTGGTAACTCGTCGATTGTCTGAGGAAGTCCATGTTGGGCAATATAACCTGGTGAGGCAAAGACATTTCTTTGGATCGAGAATAATTTTTTGCAAACCAATTTTGAATGCTTCAGATCTTCGAATGAAATAGCCAGATCAAAGGCAGAAGAATACAGCTCCTTTGTATCAGAGCCCACATTAATATCCAGATAAATCTTAGGATATTGTCGCATAAACTCAATACATAATGAGGTTAAATAGGGAATGGCCGGGGTAACGGTAAGATAGAGTTTAATTGTACCTTTTAATTCAACTTGATCAGGTGTTGCAATTTTCTTGATTAATTCTAATTGCTCGAAAAGCCGTAATGCCTTTTCATACAGCCGATGCCCTGATTCAGTCACAATCAATCGTGTTGTAGAGCGGATAAATAAGGTAACTTTTAGTTCTCCCTCCAACCAAGTTATTTGTTTGCTCAATTTAGAGGGTGATATATATAATTTTTGAGAGGCTTTTGAGAAGCTTTTACAATCAACTGTTGCAATAAAGCCTTTCAAACAAGATAACATATTCATATTTGAATTTTCTTAATTTAACTCTTTTTAAAGTGTATAGACCTATATGACTGTTTTGTAAATCTATATCAAATGATCCACTTATAGTGACAACTGCCATTACAAGTTGTGGGGGGGTGAAATTTAGAGGAGCTAATCCTCCAAGTTTAATAGCTCAGCCTGCATCTGCTCTATTTATATTCCAATGCCCCAACCTCCTTACTGAAGATGTCCCAAAAAATTAGTTCTTGAGGTATAAAATCATTGATGAAAACTTAATTCCCACATGGTTGGTAATCACGATTTTTCTGTTTACAATTCAAAGTCATATAATTATTTATCGCTACTGCGATTCTGATTATTTGTTCGCCTTACATCAAAACCATAAGGACATGGGAAAAATCAGATGAATAAAAAATTAAGTCCCCTGAGTTTACTTTGGATTTCAATTACCAGCATGGTGGGTTCAGGCTGGTTATTTGGTTCTTTATACTCCGCGCAATTTGCTGGCCCGGCAGCCATTATAGCTTGGCCACTTTCAGGTTTTTTACTACTATCTGTTGCCTTATCCTATGCCGAATTAGGTACGATGTTTCCCCAGTCCGATAGTCTGGCTTGCTTACCTTTATATACTCATGGACGTTTAACAAGCGCGATGATGAGCAGCATGACCTGGTTTTCCTTAGCCATCCTCCCAGTAATTGAAACTCAAGGCGTCATTCAATACGCCAGTAATTATATTCCCAACCTGGTAACCCATCATGGTGTGTACTATAGAAATACACCTTTAGGGTATGTACTGTCTTTAGTGGTGTTAATGAGTTTTGTATTGTTCAATTATTTCGGTATTGGTTTATTTGCCCGCATTAATGCAGCATTTACTGCTTGGAAGATAATCATTCCCGCGCTTACCATTGCATGCTTGGTAACCATGAGTTATCACCCAGATAATTTTTTTCAATATGGTGGTTTTATGCCCTATGGTTGGCAGGGGATTATGACCGCCATGTCAAGTGGCGGTGTACTGTTCTCCTTATTGGGATTTAGGCAAGTGATTATCATGATGGGGGAACTTGAAAAACCAGGGCAATACATTCCTCTGATTTTGTGTGGTTCATTATTTTTTACCACATTACTTTACACAGGATTACAATGGTCCTTTATTGGTAGTGTCAGTGAACATTCGCTCGCAAAGGGCTGGGTGAATTTATCGTTTATCGGCGACGCAGGACCATTTGCAGCTCTAGTTGCATTAGCCGGTATGCTTTGGTTAAGTGTTTTATTATACGTCGATGCGTTTATATCGCCCTATTCAACTGGTTTGGTTTATTCAACGACAGCATCTCATATGCTAAGCAGTATGGGCTCAGTTGTTTGCACACCAAAAATTCTTGCCAAACGAAATAAGTACCAAGTGCCCTGGGTTAGTTTAGGAGTAAATTTTTTACTCGCTGCTACAATGTCGCTTGTGCTACATGGATGGCAGGAAATGTCCGCTTTTCTCGTGGCAATATTAATGGTTAGCTACTCCATAGGACCGATAGCACTTGTTTGTTTACGCAAGCAATTACCAAACTATAAAAGGCCGTTTCGTTTGCAAGGTTGTAATCTTATTGCCTTTATCGGATTTTATGTTTGCACGGTTGGCGTTTATTGGGCGGGTTTCCACAGTGTGCGAAAGCTCTTGGTGATTACTATCCTGGGATTAGGGGGAACCATTCTTTATTGCTATATAAAAAACACACATCAAGAACTTGATAGCAAACATGCACTTTGGTTTATATTGTATCTTTTGGGTCTTGGTACTTTCTCTTATTTGGGTAATTATGGTGGCAAACATATCTTGCCTCAATATTGGGACTTAGTGTATTTATTTCTGTTTAGCCTGTTTTTATTTGGTTTCGCTATATTTTCTAGAAAGCCCAGTGCTTTTACCCAAAAATTGGTTATAGAAAATGCGTCCCAATCAGGAAAAAACTAAGACTAAAATCGACTCAGTAATTGTTTCATCGGTTTCAGAGGAACGTATGCTGATTATCTGATCTTGCTCTTAAAAAATGCACTCCGAATGGTCTCAAATTTTTAGATGTGTGTTTACGTATAAATCAGGGTGTTCAATCAAAGTGTGGTCGTCGGGCGAAGCGCCCGACCTTATATGCCTAAGGCTTTTGCCAAATTGGGGCCCCAGTATGTCTATTAAGGCAGGTAATATAAGTTTTTGTTCCTTTACGGTCTTTGGAAAAAATAAAAACATAATCACCTGCAATTTGCCATGATAATATTTTAGCGTGAAAAGGAACATTCCATAAACGGACTCCAGCATATGTGTATGCGGTAACATGATCTTGACTATCAAATGTCGAAATAACCATTACAGAATCAGGGGTTAACTTCATTCGCTCTTGTTGGAAATCATAATCTTCTGTCGGAGCAGCCGAAGCTTGAGTGATTAGGGCCGTGGAAAGTAGTAAGCCAAGCAACATCATTCGAAACAATTTCATATTAAAAACCTCTTGAATGTAAATAAAGGTATACGCTTTCTGATCAACTTTTACATCGGGCGTATAGGATAATTCGATTCAATTCGCGTATCGTAAGAATCCCGGCGGAAAATACAATTATTCTATATTTTTGTAAACTGTTTGAGATGCGAAGCTGGCCGTTTTAAATCGTTAAATAATTATTTGTTGCACTATTCCTAATTTCGAAACAATTACTTTCCAAATTTCTATATTCTCAAAAAAATCAAAATGAATAAAATATGGCACAATAGGGATCTATTTGAATAATAATATGAAAAATAGAACAAAGACACTAAATTTTCTTATTCGAGTGAAACAATTAAGTAGTGCCTCATCTGAGGATAAATAAATTTAGCTTTTCAGGCGTCAGATAAGTATGAAACTTTCCTAAGTTTCTCGGTTTATAAATACCCAATTTGATTTTAAAAGAGGGAATTATTATGTATCAGCCATATGAGTATGTTGTACCTTCCTCTGATCAAACAAAAGACAACAAATACAAAAAATTTGTGCGGAATATAACAGGAAATCCAAAAAATGGGGCGCCAGGCCCTTTTGACGAAAAATTAAATGCTTTTTATTCTGCTTCTGAGAGTAAAAGCTCAATACCATTTGGCACTCTTCCTGATTTGTTAAAAACAAATTTTATTGTAGGGGAAGATCATACTGATAATGCGCCTAAGAATTTTTTAATTCAAAATATGCACAAATTGAAAGAGGCAGGTTATACCACCTTATTCTTGGAACATTTGTATTACGATGACCAGCAAGAGCTTGACGATTATGATCCTGACTCTTCATGGAACGCAAAGAAACAGCAAAAGATGGAAACTCGTATATCTCGTTTAGACATATGCTTTAAACACTGTAATGCTCATGATCTGTATTGCCTATGCAATAAATGTAGTTATTCGACAAAGAATAGTTATTTAGAGTTGGTAAAGGCAGCCAAACACTGTGGTATACGTGTGGTAGGAATTGATACAGAATACACCTATTCCGAACAATATTCCAGAGTCCATATGGAGTATGTTGGTGCCCCAACAGCAAGGACTAAGGACACATTTCGCCTCAAAAGCATGAATTATACTGCCAGTGAAATTATAGAAAATGAAACAAAAGAGCATCCTGGAAAATGGTTTGCTTTAATTGGAGTCAATCACTGCTCTTCATCGGAAGGTGTGATAGCTGTACCGCAGTTAACAGGAGCAGCAACCGTAATTGTGCGCTCCAAAGAAAATCGGTATAAAGCAAAAGTTGAGTTCAATGGAGTGGAGTCCTTTCAAGAACCAATATCATTCGACGAGAAAGAAAAGCGAACTGTAAGTATTCCCTATGCTGTCCGAATTGAGGCTCCTGTTAATCGGTCTACACCTGTTATTCAAGGAACAGTAGGGAAGGCTAAGTATCTCCAAACTCAGTCAAACTTTAGTCAAGGGAAGAGGAACAGTGAGGAAGAGAAAGAACAGTTTATAAAGGAACTTCCTAGGCGCTGTGAAACTCAAATTAAGCGTTTAAATTCCTTAGCTAAAATATGTAACAATCCCGATGCTATGGAGAAAAAGAGAGTTCTGGAAGAAGCACAAAAAATCTTGAATGACGAGGAATTAAGCATAAGCCATAGATTAAGTGAATTTCGTACAATTATTAATGACAACAGAGCTATTTTGACAAAGCCTCATAGCACTATCCCCAAAGATATTATGAAAGGACTGCTGGTTTTTGTTGCGTCTATCCTTTTTGTAGTTCCTGGAATTTTGTTTGGTATACGTTTTTTTAGTCCCCATAGATTAACTACTACAGAGGAGCAAATAGTAAAACCATTAGATGAGTTGATGCCATAAGCAGAATATCCGTATGAGGTATTATTTTGAGCTTTTAATATCTGAATTCAACTCTAATCATTTGAGTAATGATCCATGAATCCACATGTTTTTTTAAATTTTTAGAGGAGCGGGGTGAAAAGGAGGCATTCCTACGCGAGCTGTCAAAATCTAAACCAAGCAGTCAAGCGCTCTTTCATCGATGGCTGAATGGAACGATACGAAAATTGCCAATTGAAGAAAGGCAACATGTGTTTCAATTCCTGACAAAACAGGACTTAGTCACGGTTTGCAAATCCAAATTTAAATGGAGTAGGTATTTTCATGAGTAGTTATTTCATCTGAGTCCTCTTTTGGTGATGGCAGGAATAACATTTGCTTGGAATGGGCTTGAGTATAAATTTTCGGAGCAGGGGGTAAGTATCGCCCAGGCATAGCAAAATACCGAGTAATTTCGGCAAAAAGCTTCTCGTTGCGTGTTGAGGATTCCTGCAATGATTGATTTGCCTCTTCATAAAGAACGATATTTAAACCTATATCTAGATTTTTCACGGCGCTGATTTCTATATAATTATCGTTCACAATTTTCGCAATTTCTTCGATTTTAAAGTTATTTTTTAATAAAATGTCTATCGCCTTCTGAATATTTGAGTGCGAAGAGCACTTATGTATGAAAAGACGCAGTTTATTAAGTGCTTTAAAAGAATTGAATATATTGTCTAATTGGTCTTTCAATTCCTCTTGCTGTAGGCTCTGTTGATTAAATTGATCAATAAGAGTGCTGAATTTGATATTATTTGTCTGAATAATTGCATCATACTCTTTCTTGTTCGGATCCATTAATTGACAAAACACATCATGCATTAAAAAAAGTAACTCTAATCTTTGAGTCAGAATAATAATCGTTTGGGGATCCATCAATTGCAGTTGTCGAATCGCGGTATCATTTGCGGTCTGACTTAAAGTTGACTGTGATAAAGCAGGAAGCACATTATACATAAAAGTTAAAGTGCCCCTATCCTTCACATATCTATTGAGTAATGCAATCATGGTGTGATAATAAGAAAAATACTTCTCATAGTTTTCAGGAAATTTCCCTTGCATGGCATTATTAAGGATATCATTAGTCCAATTAATAGATTGCTGTCGAAGAGCATTGTTCCAAGAGAAATGCGGAGCCAATTGTTTAGTCAATGCATTTAACTGAATAAGACAGTAAGATTGATTATTAAACAATTGCGCAAATTGAGGTAATTGTTGGTACCAAACTTTAGGATTCAACTGCAATTGTTTTTCTAGCTCCTGACGCATTACTTTGACTAGTTCAAGATCAGACTCATTGCTTTCTAACGCTAGTAACGCAGCAATATTTTGTTTGAGAAGTCCTATTTGTGTACATGCTATAGCCTGACTCTGCGTCAATTGTAACGGAATTATCTGCCCCAGCATTTGAAAGCGTATTTGCCAAAGGCCAGGAAGCTTAGGATAATGCTTTCTTAAAGCGGCAGTGAGTTGTTCATGACGTAAGATGAGACGAATACACGCATCAGTGTTGTACTCTTCAAACAACTTAAAATGTAACAGATCGAAAATAAAAGTGCTTTTGATATCCAGACTTTTGATGTTAGACAGCATCATTTTGAATCGTTGGTTTTCTTCGGTGCTTGCAGCAGAACGTAATTCGTTAAATTGATTAAGCCATATTTTCAGCGTTGTCTTTCTTGGTTGTCTATTTTCTTCTTCTGTATCTTGTTCCTTTTTCCTAACTATCTCATCGAGTGGTTGCTCTATCCATTTTTTTAAGTCCTCCGCTGTTTTCTGGTCTGTCTTTTGCTTTTTGGTTGGTGTTTCAAAGAGGGGGGCAGCTGTATTTTCGCGAACTGCATGTAATGCATTTTGAAAAATTGCTAAAGCTTGTTCAGGCTTCATTCTTTGCATTTTATTAGGATGAAGTGTACTTCTAAGTGTATCTGTTAATTGATCTTCGAGTGTTGGCTCAAAATCCATATCGCTGAAGATACCTGTAAAATCAGGACTTTCTGCATGTTCGAGTGCTTTTCTACCATCTCGATGTGGTGCTCCTGCTAGCTCAGCGATACTGACAAATAATGCATATAAATCACTTTGAATATCATAGTGCTTAGGTATTCCATTCATACTCGCAAGTAGCATATCTCTATCCCATACCATTCGATTGCCATAATTTTGTAAGGTCGAGTATTGCTCATCTTTCTTTATTGTTTTGGCTAAGCCCATGTCAATTACGGTGATTGTCCATTCACTATGCCCATCATCTTCATTTTTATTTAATTGAGCCATAATGTTTTCTGGCTTTAGATCACAATGAATTATAGTTCGACCTTCACGTTTTCCGACAGTAACTATTCGATGAATTTGTTTAGGAACCTCCTCTATCAAAGTGCAAGCAAGACTTAGAAACTCCTCACCAGAGAGTTGATCCACATAAAAATCAAGAGTACGTCCAGGAGCACGATTCATATGCAGGTAAGAAAATTGTTCAGTTTTAATTAAGCCATAGCGTATTCCCAAAGTCGGATGTTGACTTCCTAGATATTGTTCTTTATTCGCTACGCGAACCAACCAGTTCGGTTTGTTGGGTTTATCACTCAATGCATTTTGATTAGTATGCATTTGTTTTACTACATAAGAGCCTGATTCATCAAAAACACCTCTGTCTCCTTGAGGAATGATTGACTTGATAACTGGGAAAACGTTGCCAAAGCAGCCTTTATCATCAGAACTAGGTTCAAAAATATCTAAACGTCTAGGTGGTACAATAGAGCGTACTAATGGATCGGCAACGAATTGAAGAACTGGGAGAGTGAGTACATAACGTGATTCTTCCCCAGCTGTTGTCGGTAAAGAATAGACTTCATAAGCGTCTAATGACCCTGGATTAGCTCCATATACTGAATTTATAAGTGCAATAACAATAGGGATATTTTCAGATAAAGTTGGATTAATATAACGAATAGGGTTAGGCATAGCTTTACGCTCAAGAATACATATAAAAACAAGTGATGGTCATGATTATATCATAATGTTTTTATTTAATCTGTTTTGTCTATCTCTTTACCTTAAATTGATCAAAAAAAGACCTTGGATAAAAACTCTGAGAACTAAAGAGAACTTTATGCAAAGGAAAAAGGCGCTTGAGAAAATAAAAGTTAATGACGAAGAACATACGGATGTTGACACTCCAAAATACAACTGATTTTACATGCATAGGTTGGGCCTTGGGCCAACAATTTCTTATAAAATTATAAAAAAATCCGATGTACTCTGGCATGAGTCTTATGTTTGTCGGGCAAGGCCCGACGATTGGGTGGTATATGATAAGAGAAAAAAGCCTCAAATCGGTTTTGTGGCAGGGGCGACATTGTAATGCAGTGAGCAAATGTTACTAATTAGCTATTTTTTGTTATGAACTATTACTTATTTGTGCTCAAACGTTATCATAGAGTATGTTTCAGCTGTGTAATATGGTTCTTGATCCACTTTGTATTCTTTGGCTAACTCGGCTGCTGTTTTATGATCAATGCATTGTATTCCAAGTTTTTGGCATAGAAGAACGATCTCATTTGGTTCAAAAAATGTTTTGAAAGGAGATTTTTTAGTAGCAAACTCATCTAAAGTTTTTTCTAAACAGTTTTCTTTCGCAGATGAGTCTAATTGCTGTGCCCCTGTTTGCATCAGAGTATGCATGTAGTCGAAGGAAATGATTAAATGGCTAAACTTGCTTGATAACTCACGTAAAATTCTTATTACATCCTCTTTTTCGAGGTAGAATGTATTTCCTTCCCATAAAATTAAAGTTGGCTTTGTGAAATCAATGTCATTGTTTGTCAATTCGGCAATTAAATCACCCTTAACATAGTCCAGGCCGATATAAGTGGCATTTTTGTTAATATTTTGTTCGGAATAAATCTGTTCCTTACATTTTAAAATGTGCGGTTGATCTATTTCAAAAAAACGTGCTCCAAATTGCTGGGTATATTTCATTTTACGCACCGGCAGGGTATCAAAGCCGCTACCTAAAATGACGATCTGCTTTACATCTTTGTTTTTGACCGCATCTGATACGGTACGTCTAAAAAAACGGGTTCTAGTCGCTAATGGCAACCACATTCTTTTATCTAGCCTTTGTTCGGCTTCTTCTTTAACTTGCTCATTAGCAAAATTCTGCATTAGGGGATCTTTAAATAAATCCTTTTCTCTTGTACCCTGCTTTTGTGTTAATGTCGGCCAATTTTCTTTAGATTTAGACTCTTTTTTCCAATAATTTGCTAATAAGGAAGTGGTTGCAACATTATTCTCTTTTAAAATTTTTTCACGCATAAAAGCAAGTTCTCTTATTTTAATAGTTCATCTACAATTTGCCTCACACCTGAATAATAAGCGGCATGATCGGCATCTAAATATACAATATTATCGGTAACTTCTCTACTCATACGCAGCTGATCACTTAGGAGTAAGGCCTTATCATACCGGCAAACTAAAGAGCGTTTCGAAATACGAGTAAATTGTTTGCCAATATTGACTGTTTCGGTAAATGGCCGTAAGGGTTGAGGTTGTAATCGAGCCATCGCTTTTTGAGCATCCTTTAGGCTGCAACAGTTAAAAAGAATATTGGCTAAATCCGATGAGGATTGAAGGCGAATTTCTTGCAATGTTTCATCGATGATTAAAAAGGGTGTAAGGTTGTTCGATTCGGATTCTTGTGCTAATGAAAACAGCGATTTCTGGTCTTTCGGAACATAGGCTGCAACAAAAATTAGTTCACGAATCGCATCAGGAATAACCTCAGCAGCTGCCGCGATAACTAAACCAGCCATGCTATGGCCAACTAATGTAACCTGTTCGGGTTGTTGCTTAATTAATTCAACAACACTTTGCACGTAGTCATTAAAACAAATTGAGCTGCTTATTTGATTTTGTACGCCATGACCAGGCAAATTGGGCATGAGTACTTTATGTCCTTTCAAGGAAAGCTCTTTTGCAATAGGCCTCCAACACCAAGAGGCATGCCATGCACCGTGAATTAAGATAAATGTTTGAGCGCTTTGCATAGAATTCCTTAGCGGTATCAGGCTATTAATAATAATTTAATGTTCAATTGGTATAATAGAATTGTAGCGATAAATCTCCTAGGTTATAAATCACATTTTATCGCTACATTACACGTTCTCATCTGCCAATCAATCCTGAACATAGTCTTATTTGACTCCATTTATGGCCACAATTATTTATTACACAATTCATTTGTACCATTTAACAAGCTAACTGTATAATTTGCGCCTAATTGGTTATTTATAGAAGTTTATAAGCTATGTTAGACGGGTTTCAACAACAAGAATTAGAGAAAATTAAAAATGATCCTATGCTTATCAAGGATGCTCCTGAAGAGCTAAAGGCGAATGAAGAATTTATGCTAGAGGTAATACGATTAAGTGCTTTCGCAATGGCTCATGTCGCCCCTGAGCTACAAAATAAAAAAAGTTTCGTGCTAGCCGCTATTGCGCTCAATGGTTGGGCTTATAACTATACGTTAGATAAATGGAGAGACAATGAAAGTGTAACCCGTTTTGCAGTAAGAAAAGATCCCGTTTTTCTTTTTGCTGCTTCAGAGCGATTAATGGCCGATGAGGATTTTAAAACCAATGCACTGAAAATCAACAGCTGGTACCCATGGATAAGACTAAATAAATTTATAAAAAATAATTTTTTTGAAGGGCTTGGCGATACTTTTGCAATAATGTACGGGAATTATGGGATTTTAGAAAAATTGGATGGAAAAGAGTTCGATCCTAATATTTTGAAACATGGATTAATTGATATTACCCTGATCCCGCAATTATCTAACTTTCTAATTAATTACGGAGCACCTACGAAGCCGTGCTACGGCAATCCGTTCAGATATGCCGCAGATAATGAAAAAAGGAAGGATGCCACAATTATTAGAAACATATCCCTTGCTATAGGATTTGGTTTGCAATTTTTAAGATTCGCAATGGCCGCTGCTGCCACTGTAATGGTCCTTCCTATCGTTGCTTTGGTACATATGCTAAAATTTCCTTATACCTATTATTACCAACGCAATTTACTTCAGCTTGAGGGAGTAATCTACGATGCTAGAAACAATGAACCTGCCTCCGAAAAGACGACTTTAGCAGAGTTTATTTCAAGGACTAATTCCAGTTTAAATGATTTATGTGGTTATAAATCCTCGAATATCACCTCTTATTCTTATAAAAATACAGAAGTAGAAACATATGGTTCGGTGCATAGCTCTAGCCCGCTCTTGTTTTTTAAGCCGTTAAATAGTACGAAACCTTCTCAGGTTCGTGCTAAAGAAATAGCGACTGCACTTGAAATAGATGAACAATATGACCCTAATAATTCAAGGGCACGTGCTATTGGCCGATCATTTTACTAATCAATATAAATCAAGCAGTTGGGTCGTTTTGACCCAACAAACAATCTCGGAAAATTCTACAATCGCTCTAGGTAGGTCAAATCTCAGTCAACAAAGTACAAGATAATGCTATTTTGATTAATGATTGCGCTTCAGATTGCTAAAAAATCAGGCAACACCATGGATCCTGCAGTTAAATTACAACACGGGAAATTTTTAGACATATTTGACATGCTCATGGCTATAGAGTTTTCTAACCTGGAAGGAATAGTCATCGAAGATTTTAGTGTCTTTCAAAATAAATCGAAACTTGCTCGCTTAAAGGTTGTGCTAGCGATAAGCTAGTTAGTTTTCGTAGCAGGCTAGAAGCCTTTTCAAATATCACTTTGAATGTTGGGGGAAGTCCTGCTTCATCACCTCAACCAGAAAAAATGAGCTTTAAGTTCTTCAAACGACCAACATCTAGGCATGATGAACGCGATACCAATTTTTTCGGAACGAGGTACAGCTCGCCATATAATTAGAGTGTTGTATGAAATGCCGGTAATACAGGCGCTTTATGTATATGATATTGCAACCGAGAAGAGGCATGGCTGTTGGACGGCATTGATAGACCGGATTTAGGGGGCAGAGAATCTCAGTTAAGCTGCATGTTTGATTCTTCTTGCTTTTGTGGCATTTGAAAATCTTTCTGCTCCGGGAGACTCTTTAATTCTTCCGCCGACGGAAATAATGAACCGCCGGTAAACTCTTGTTTGCTACCATCTGGCCCTGGTTTATAAAGTTTTCCATCACCGTTGGAAAAAGCAATGACTTTATTGGTTTTTTCATCAACCATCAGAAAACTGTTTCCTTCTTTGGCGTGGTCTTGAAAAAATTCGGTCATATCCTTATCTGATTTAAAAGTCATACTTAAATTACCGTCTTTATCTTTCTTGGGAGGGTTTTGTTTGTACCAATCGTCTGAACCCAATTTTTTATCGAACGCTTTAAGAAGTTCATCAGTATTCTCGCTCTGAATTTTTGCAGATCGTTTCTGAGTCTCTGCCAACTGATCCAAAGCAGCACCTATTTTTTTGGCGGGATTTGTTACACTTCCAGACGGTGCTGATAAACTTGGACTATCCTCCATGTTCCTTTGTGCCTCTTGAGCAGATTGTACTTTCTTCTTGTTGTTTTCACAGATTTCTTTGTAGTCTCTATAGGCTTTTTTGCTTGCTTCATCGTTTTCTTCCTTGCTCGCTTTATACTTTTCATAGGTGCGCTCATGGTTTTCGATATACTCTTGGTGACGTTTGTCGTATTCTTCTTCGCTGATCTCTCCTTGTTGATACAGTTCACCATCTTCTTTATGTTTTTCTCTCAGAGCTTCCTGGGTTTTTAGACACTCTTCGTAAGCTTCATCTGATTTGGCATTGTTACTGTCATATGTATTTATATAAGCATCATAGGCAGCTTTATTGGCCGCTTCAAGCGCACTATGAAGTTTTTGAAGGTTGGTGGGCAACTTCATCGCTGTTTTTAATTTTTCTTCAAGCTCCCATTGTAATATTTCATATTCTGCTAAAGATTTTTTACGAAGCTCTTCGTCTTTTTCTAATGTCATGATTTATATCGAATGTGATTTACATGATAGAATTATAGACAATAATTTTGTGTAATACGTGCCTCAGATTGGTCTTATTTAAGTATTCATCGCGACATTAAATCAGGACTTTTATCGATAAAGTGGGCATCTGAACATGATTTTAGCAACAAAAAACTTGGCGAATGAGTAGAATTCAATTTGTTGGGTCAGAATGACCCAACCTACCTGCTAGGGCGTTGTAGGGGATAAGAGCTAAAGATTAAAAAGCCCGAAGACCCCTAACACTACTGTCTACGTTTTACATTGTATTCACTAGAGGTTGGGATGTCGGGGCATCATAATCATAAATGCCTCTATCTTTTAATGCGGTAGATGCTCCCCGTGTTAACATTACCACAGCAGATATTGGTAATAAGATAAGATCTATTATTACTTGACAAAAGTCTTGAACCATATAGTTTGTTGCATCAAAAGCCCAGGAGGATAGGGAATCAGAGCCAGTTATCTTGCCAATGTTTTCTACACCCACTAATATTGCAACCACTCCTAATACGATCGTCGGTATAGTTACAATTAGCATAGGATCAAATATAATCATTCCGAGGAAAGCTGCAGATATAAAGGTATGACGAGCACAATACATATACTCTGCAGGCGACTCATAAGGCTTGAAAAACATTTGTCCCCATGTATAAGGACTTTGTGGAACGAGAGTATCTGAGAGTAGATGATTCTTAATCGCTTTTTGTGAACCGGTCAGATACCCTATAGAAATTTTATTGAACACTTTTTTTCCTCATTATTTCTACACGGTGGGCCGTTTTACATTATTTTAAAACTCTTATCAAGACATTGTAGCGAGAGGTGGCGGAAGAATTTCCATCTTTTAGGGCGTCTGGTCTACACCTACATGTTCAACACCCCCGTATTTTTTGCTTCATCATGTTCAGGTCTTTTTTTAGGAGCTTGAAAAATGCTGTTTCTCGGTTTACTCAAAGTCAGTCTGGTAGGTAATTCTGTTTTAGAGCTGTCTAGTGTGGTGAAAATATTAGCGGCTCGAATCTGTGCAAATTCTTTAAACAATTGAGTATTAATAAAGACCATAGCCCTTTTTTCAACGAGAGGATATTCTTTCTTAAATTCGATAGCACCTCGTAGCATTAAGTTTAGAGTTTCTCTTTTATAAATACTAAAATAAATTTTTTTAATTGTATTGTGGCTCTCGTAGATCTGGACACATGCATGATTAAAATCAACGATAGCCTTGGGGATTTTATTATTTTTTCTGAGTCTTTTATATTGTTTTTTTGTGGGTACAATACTTTGTTCTGTGAGTATTTTCAAAGCATAGGCATAATTGATTTGTTCACTACCTGAGTATTTTTTAGGAGGAGCGTTTGGGGGTTGATTTCCTCGATGCAATAATAGTTGTCGAAGATGTTTTTCCAGTGTACGCAAAGTGGGTCTATGTTCTGGCTTTGGGGCTAAACATAATTGAATAAGACGGTTGATATCCGCTGAAGGCTTTAATACAGATCGCATCATAGAACCCAAAGCGTAAACATCCATACTTTTTTGGGCAGATATCGGCGTTTGTGACCAGCATTCTGGTGCAATTTGTGTATATTTTTTTCTTTTTGCTATGAGCTCTTCGTTAGTGTTTACAACAAAGATATCTGGGTTGAGTAGCCTATCTTTCTTTACAGAAATACCTCCATCAAGTAAATAACTTTTACCCGAGTTGATGTCATAATGGATATTATCCGCTTTTAGATCCAGAACAATATATCCCTTATTATGACAATCTTTTAATGCTTCAATTGCAGAAATAAAAAGTTTTATTTGTTGCCTTTTGTTCGTTAAACGCAGCGCCTCATAGGGTACGCCAACAATATAGGGAAGAACCAGGCGATAAGTATCCTCTCGTTCTATTAATTCAATATTTTGTTTCGGATAAAGAGTCTTGAAAAATTTATATTTATTATAAACTTCAATAAAATCAATATCATCCTTATTTTTAGGCTTTAGAACCACAAGTGAGCTATGACCCTCAGCAGATTTAAATTTTCGTGCTTTGGCGTATGTTCCTGAGCCAATGCTTTTTTCTGGATAATATTGTGTTTCCCCTTCACTTTCGTAACACGATTCCTCAGAGTTATCATCATCATGAAATTTATAATTTTTTGGCATAATCCTTGCCCTATCATCCCTGAATACCCTAAATCAATTTTGCTTATTTTATAGGGTAAAGTCCATTAAGTGATAAAAAAATTATTATTCAAATTAAAGCATTAATGAGCTATGAAGCTCTGGAACCCCACTGTCTTTTGGGGATTTATTTTGATTAAATAATGTTGCTCTATTTCCACTAACCACATGGATTTTCTTCAGAACACTCTCTAAAGAAGATGATCCAATGTCTTTAGTCATCGAGAAACATCCTCCTGCATAATGCATGACGGAATCATCACTACTGACTTTTGGAGGAATACCCGCATGCGCTTCATTTCCAGGAAATGATAAAGAATCCCCACAAATATGTGTTGCAAAATGTTTTTCGGGTTGTACGGCTAATGGAGCCCCAACACAGGTGTTAATCTCAATAGTCCTTTCATGCACATTGAGCGTTTTAGTTTTACTTACATGGCCGATCAATAAAGCATACTCGCGATCCTCAGGATTACTAAACTCATCAAGTGCGGAAGGAAAATTCATAAGATTAATTTTTTTAATTTTAGGTAAATCAAGTTCAGTCAGTGTTTCTTCCAGGGCTGCATAAAAAGTGCGTTCCATTGGATATAATAATTCTTGAATTGCAAATGCACCCAAACTCATTCCTTTAACCGTAAGTGTTCCTTCTTCGCCTAAACTGAGATCAGCAAGAAGAAATAATTGACGAAGATTATGCTTTAAACGGTTTTTATAAGCATCAATATAAAAAATACCTTTACCAAAGACAGGGCTATGAAAGGTTATTATATTAGAGTGAGAAGTATTTAAACCTGATAATGCATGGTCTTCACCATAAACAGAAGAAAGAATAGAATTAAATCCGGGTTGTTGAACTGCCATTGCTTGGCGCTCCGCAAAATGGATTGCCTCACCATCCGAACTTTCGAATCGGACGCAAGCTAATACATCATATTGTAAACTGAGACAATTCCGGAACTCTGGTGCTGCAAGATAACTTATTGATACAGGGTAGGGATGGGCGTTATTCCATTCATCAAATAGACTTCCTCTTTGTAAATTCATGCCATGAAGAATGGGAGAGAACTCTGCTCGCCTTCCATCTGAGAGAGGTAAAAAATAAGCTTGTGGTACAATTAAAGGACTTACTGCCGCTTCTTCCAATGATAAATACTCTTTATAGATTAAATCATCCTCAGTAGTGCCAATTGCTTCTAAGAATATTCTAGAGGATTTATATTTATCTTTTTTTTGCTGATATGCTTTAGCGAATTCCTCATTATGTTCACGTGGCATAATGAGTCGGCCATCAGAATAAGCGGCCTTAAATTTTTTGGTTACTAATCGAGACAAAAATCCAAGATAGTCCATTTCTTTATACAAATTACCAAGAGGTGAGTTTTCCTTCTGCTTTGCTGAAAAAAATCGTTTTAGGAGTTGATTGTGATCTTCAAGGATAAAAAATTTGTTTGAGTCCTGTAGTTGCTGAATTAAATTTAATTCATCTTCTTCAATGTTCATGGCACTGAGTTGAGTCTTTGTTAAGGAGCTTTGCATCACTGGAGCTAGAGGATGTTGGAGCGGTGAAAAGGGAAAAAATTTTTGTATGGTTTGAGGAATGCCTTTTATCATCCTAAGGTTTATCCCCATTTTTGTTCTTAACGATAAAACAGTATTAAATTTAGTGCGCATAAACTCTATCCTTGTTGTGTATAAAGTTGGGTTGTTATTTTAACACAGTGGAAATATTTTTATTAAATTTAAAAAATAAAAGCCTTGAACGAGTCAAGGCTTTAAGCAAAAATTGCAGTAATTAAATCACCATCGTCATTGTTGGATTTTCTTCTTCCATAACGCATTGTTTTAAGCTATTTTGGCAAATTAAATCTTTATTTTTCCTAATGGCACATTCAGTTAGATAATTCAAAGCACAAGGAACAATACCATTTTTTACCTGATCTAATGTTAGGGAGGGATCTTTTTCAAATAATGGAGCAAGACAGATTATTGCTTCTATATCCGAGAGATTTATTATGAGTACACCACCACTTTTTGCTGGCACTTCAATAGTAAAACCATCTTTATGAGCAGAAATACACGTATAATTTTGATGGGCCACTTCACTTGCCACATTCACCCATAGATCTCTTTCATAAAACGGTAAATCCACTAAAGCAGCTTGTTTTTTCAAAATGCTTTTATAATTCTCATACAATTCAGCTGCTTTCAAGTGTTTTATTTCTATGGGATCAGTACTTTGGCTGAAGTAGGTAGCAAAATCATCAAAAGCAATTACCTTATCAATTTCTAATTGCTGATAAATTTTCATCTTCTCCGCTGAGCTAATGGTGCGTTCAAATGTCGATGGCCCAATAACATCAAATCGTTTTGCTTGAGTTAAATCATCAAGGTGAACAATACCCGGTGTCTTCTGGTTGATAACAACGCATTGGTTAATAGGGGAAATAAGATGAGGCACGATTGTTTCGCATTGGTATGAAAACATAGAAGTACCACAATCTTCTCCCTCCATGTTAGTTGGATCATATTCTACATCCCAGGCTTGTAGGTCGCAGACCTTGTATACCGCGCCGATTAATGTAATGCCTGGAAAATTTGATTTTTTTGCTGCATCAAGCCCAAAACCCATGGCAACACTAGGACAATAGGTAAATGAATGGGCTATTTTTGTGTTTCCCTTTGTTAGAGAGTAACCATTAACATGCAAGTCCATGAGCTCCTTCTTCTCTGATGGACTTAAATCTTCAGCACAGGTAAGCCCTTTAGCTTTTAAAAAACGGGCTAAGCCAGGTCGCATTGCACTTATCCCTAATCCTGGGCGGTCCAAACAACCAAGGCAATGTTCCACTGATAGCCCTCTGTATATAATATTATCGGTTGCATCAAACAAGTTAATACTATGTTTTTGCTTAAAACTCTGTAAAGCTGAAACATTGTGAGGCTCATAAGCGGCCCCCCTGATTTGAATACTATTTCGGACAGATGCATGGGTAACGAATTTAAAAAAATTCCAGGCTTTCGCTCTCATCTTAAAAACCTCTTAAGTATAAATTTGCAATCTGAATATCTAAATTCAATCAAAATTAATACATAAACCAGACAAACCATACATATAGTATATAAAATGAACATTAAGAGAGAATTAAAGTGCGACTTATTTTTATGGGGGGATATAAATAAATTAATGGGAGCTAATAAATCCCCTTTGCAAGTAAACGAGTTACCTATGCCAAAAACAATTTTCATTGGGGGAATTAGTGCGACTAGCGGTTAACTCCTTGGTTATAATGACTACCCGGTAAAGTCTTTAGCCGTTTGTAGCGCGATATACGCCAAGTTCAGGTTTATAGAAATTTTCAATTAAATCAATATACTCGCGGGTTTTATTACCTAATCGAGATGTGGTGAGTGCGCTAAATTCTTTGTTGTTTAATGGTTCTGTATCCGGTTTATGTTCAAGAAGGTCTATTAAATGATGAGCAGCCTTTATTTTTTCTTCAGCGCTAGAGTCAAGTTTGAATCCAATTAGCTTGGTTTTAAAATATTTGGATGCCTCAACTTCTTCCTCCAGATCAGCTTCTCTTTAACTCTTTAATGAACTTGGGATGATAATAATCAGTATAATTGTTGTGTGAAAAATGCTCAAACAAAGGTGTTGTGAGAGAAACCGGTACGTTGTGATAACCATCCAGGTAAGTAAATTGATAGGTTCCTCCCTGTAATTTTTCTAATATCCCAGTCTTAATGCCATTCACTGATATGTATGCTGTTCTCAAGAATTATTATCCGTTGTCTGAGGAAAAGGTTTCATAGTAGACTTTCTTATTATTAATGATATGAATTTATGACGAATTATTTAGTTATTGCAGCGAGCAGCTCTATTGGGTAAGCAGACATTTTTTTTACTACATAATGAATTTAGTACTAATCCCCTAAAGCGAGCATCAATTGATAAAAAAGAAAATTATCATTTCGAGTCTGGGCAATACCATAGAATGGTTTGATTTTGGACTTTTTATTTTCATGGCGCCGATAATCGGTGCTAAATTTTTTCCGCAAGGACTGGCTGGCAATGCAACCATTGAGGCTTTAATCGTATTTGCAGCTGGTTTTCTTTGTCGACCATTAGGCGGTATTTTTTTTGGCTATTTCGGAGATACTCGCGGTCGTGCAAAAACATTAAGAATTTCTATCTTAATTATCACCATGTCAACTTTCTTAGTTGGTGTGATTCCGTCTTATGAAGCGATAGGATTAACTGCCCCAATCCTATTTATCTTACTTCGTTTGATACAAGGTGTATCTATTGGTGGCGAATACAGTGGAATAATGATCTATCTTGCTGAATCAGCACCGCATGGCAAACGTGGTTTTATTACCAGTTTTGCAGCAATAGGTGCGAATTTAGGTTTTTTATTAGCTACAGTCACATTGATGCTGCTTCATTTGTTTTTTACTGACGAAGCTATTACAAATTGGGCATGGAGGGTACCCTTTCTTCTTATAGGGTTACCTGGCTCATTAATCATTTACTATCGTTTTAAATTATCTGAAACACCCGTGTACTCTCAGTTGCAAAAAAATCATCGAATTGAGTCCATTCCATTTATTGCAGCTATTAAATTCGCGCCCTACCAATTGCTGAAAATTTTAGGTCTTACTTGTATGGGCTCAACATTTTATTATGTGTTTTTTGGATATATGCCCACTTATTTAGAACACTACATTGGATTTTCCTTCGCGGACGCGTTAACCATTGAGAGCTCAATGTTAATTGTAATGCTGTTTACTGTGCCTTTGTCTGGCATGTGCGGTGATTATTTTACCCGAAGAAAAATGCTGATAAGTACTTCAATAGCTATCATATTTTTGGTTTTACCCTGTTTTTATTTACTGCAGTTCAAATCCATATTATTAGCGCTATTATCTTTAGGTACAGCCACTATCCTAAGTTCTTTGGAACAAGGAAATACTCTAACAACTATTGTAGAAAACTGCCCTGAGAATGTTCGTTACAGTGGCATAGCCTTTTCTTATAACTTGGGGAATGCTTTATTCGGCGGCAGTACGCCGTTGGTTGTGGCTTTACTGACAGAAAAAATAGGCCTTACCCTACCGGCTTATTACCTGATTTTTATGTCAGGTATCACTTTAATTACCGCAACAACCTTACTCAGCAACAATCAGTCTCTAGGCCCTTTGCTCGACCCTAAGCGCTCTAGAATATAAATGGATTTGCAATAAATCCAACATAAAGCCAATGAAGGTTTTCGATGGGATTTGAATGGATACTTATCCCGCTTCCTTTTCAGATTTAGGCATAAACAGCAGAGGAATAATGAGCAATATGATGAGGATTATCAAAATAAATCTAAATTTATCCGCATAAATTTTTTTCGCATAATTTCGAATAATTTGAATCATTCTATTCCTTTAATTCTATAGTGCTAAGTGCATTTCACATCGATTAAATTTCTTTATCGGCTTGAGCACAGGAGCATTTTCCTTTGCTCATTTTTAGAATGTTTCTGAACATTCTAGTGTATAGAAACAGTAAAAACGGGTGCTATACTTTAATAATTAACTGGTTGCGATATTAAGTGAGAGGAAAGTAAATGGATTTTTTTAGGAGAAAAAAAGGATTGCTTTTCATCATCGCAGTACTCATTTTTTTAGGCTTAATTTTAATTCCAAAAAAATTAGCAAAACCTAAAATGCTCCCACAAACTAAAAACACAATTGGCTTAGAGTTGCCTCAACCAGTCTACTCTAGTCCAGTTTCAATTGAGGAGGCACTTAAAAAGCGTCGCTCAGTAAGGCAGTATAAAAATCAAGCGCTAACACTTCGGCAAATTTCTCAATTACTCTGGGCCGCGCAAGGAATAACTTCTGATATGGGCTTTCGAACAGCTCCTTCAGCAGGGGCTCTCTATCCATTGGAGATTTATTTAATTGCAAGGAATGTTAAAAATTTAACTTCTGGTGTTTATCATTATAAGCCCCAAAAACACACATTAACAAAACTAAAAGAAGGGGATGTTTCGTTACAATTAACAAAAGCTGCATTCGGACAGGAGGCAGTAAAATCAAGTGCTGCTAATATTGTGATAACGGCGGTTTTTTCTCGAACGGTAAAAAAATACGGTAAAATGGGCAAGCGTTTTGTATTCATGGAAGCAGGGCATGCCGCACAAAATATTTACCTGCAAACGGTGTCTTTAAATCTAGCAACTGTATCAATAGGTGCATTCGATAATATTCAAGTGAGAAAAGCTTTAGGATTTGTTGATGAAGAACCTTTGTATGTTTTACCAATAGGGGAGGAATTATAAATATGTGGGAAACACATATGCTTATAGTATTGATTGTTTCGGGCTTTTCGTAAGTCCTGTGAGATTTACTTACCTCATTTCAAGACAAGTTAGAAACCCCAAAAGTAAAGAATAACAATTACATCTTTATTTATTTTTAATCATCTTATAAAGCTCGGGTATCAGAAAAATGGGAAGTGCACAGAATAAAATGACCCCCCAGTGTATTATGGATAAAGGTACTGTATGTAACACGCGCTGCAATCCATGGGTATAAATGGCCATGATTTGTAACCCTAGCATGCTGAAAATAGCAATTAAAATCCATTTATTTGAGAGCCATCCTATTTCGGTAATTGGTTTATAGAAGCTTCTAAAATTTAGTGTATGGACATTCGACATAACGACCAGGGTTGTAAAAGCAATAGTATTGGCTAACGCATAGGACTGAGGTAAATAGAACTGATATAGCAAGAACGTTATGATACCGATATAAGAACCAAACAGAATGAGTAGGGTAAGTGACATTCGATCAAAAATTGGTTGATCAGCTTGCCGTGGTGGCCTATTCATCACACCCTTTTCGGCGCGTTCTACACTCAAAGAGAGTGCTGTTGCACTATCCGTAACCAAGTTTATCCAAAGAATTTGCACTGGAATTACAATCAATCCACCGCTTAGCATAAGATTAATAAGGATAGCTAATACTTCACCTAAATTTGAGGAAGCAAGATAAAGCACGAATTTTCGAATGTTTGCATATTGACGCCTACCTTCTTTTACAGCATCAATGATAGAGGCAAAATTATCATCTAATAAAACGATATCAGCGACACTTCGCGCAACATCCGTTCCTCTTATGCCCATAGCAATCCCAATATCAGCTTGTTTCAGTGCTGGTGCATCATTGACGCCATCTCCAGTCATGGCGACTAGTTGGCCTTGATTCTGTAAGAGTCTCACAATACGAAACTTATCCTCAGGCATTGTTCTTGCAAATAAAGCATTTTGCTGTAATAAATTCTTTAATGTTTTATCACTCATTATGTTTAATTCACTGCTTGTTATCACGTGATCTATGCTCAAGCCAATTTGATTGGCAATTGCTTTTGCCGTCACAGGCGAATCACCAGTTATCATAATGACTTTTATGCCTGCGTTTTTCGCGATTTCTAATGCTTTAGGTACTTCTTCTCTTGGAGGATCCACTAAACCAATAATTCCAAGAAACACTAAATGACTCTCCGCTTCATTCACTGATAAATGAAGTTGTTTTTGAGTGGTTTTCCTTGCTAAGGCTAAGGTGCGAAGCCCATTCTGAGCAAAATCAATATAAGCCGCTTCTATTTTATTTCGTGATTCAGTGTTTAGTTCGTACTCCTTATCTTCATGTACATAATAGTCACATAAAGGCAAAATAACTTCTGGTGCTCCTTTGATATGAATAATCTGACAATCTTCTGTTTCTTCAATGACCGTCATTCGTTTTCTGATAGAGTCGAATGTAAATTCATTGATAATGTGGCTTTGAGGGACTTCACTTAATCCTGATTTAGCGGCTGCCACAATCAAGGCTGCTTCATCTGGGGAACCAATGATTTTCCATTCCTCTCCTTCTTGAATGACTCGTGCATGATTGCATTTGCGTCCCGTATCCAACAATAGGATTAATCCGGGGATGGATTGAGGGTTTATCGCTTGGTCATCGACTACAAATGTTCCATGTGGATTATAACCAACCCCGGTGATCTCTATTATTTTTCCAAATAACCAAATATTTTGAACGTTCATCTCATTTTTAGTGAGTGTTCCTGTCTTATCTGTGCAAATGATAGATACAGCACCTAAGGTTTCTGCTGCTTGAAGATGGCGAAGCAAAGCCTTTTTTTTAGCCATGGCTCTGGCACCCAATGCAAGGGCGATAGTAACTACAGCAGGAAGTCCCTCTGGAATGGCAGACACAGCAAGAGATATTCCTGTCATTAACATCCGAATTAAATCCAGACCGGCCAATACTCCAATTAAAATAACGACAGCAGAAATGGTAAGCGCTAAAAAACCCAGTTGTTTGCCAATGACAGAAAGTTGCTTCTGAAGGGCAGTCTTTTCTTCGATAATGCTTTCTGTAAGCTCAGCTATGCGGCCAAATTCTGTATTCATACCAATAGCAACAACAAGGCCTTGTCCCTGTCCACTTATAATATGAGTTCCCATGAAGGCCATATTTTTTCTATCTGTAACCAAAGTTTCTTCGGGTAAACGTTCTGTTGTTTTGGTTATGGGCTCAGATTCACCAGTTAAAGTCGCTTCATTCATCATGAGGTCTACTACTGTTGTGAGTCGGATATCAGCAGGAACAATATTACCGGCATTCAATAGCACATAATCACCTGGAATCAGTGTTTTCACGTCAATAACTTGCTCTAGCCCATTACGGATAACACGACATTTTGTGGTAAGCATGTTTTTTAAATTTTTAATGGCAGTTTGAGCCTTCCATTCTTGGATAAATCCTAATAAACCATTAAAGAGGACGATAGCAAGAATAGCCATCGCATCAACAATATCACCTAAAAAGAAAGAGAGAAGCGTTGCTAATAGGAGAACCAGAATTAAAATATTAGTGAACTGACGTAGCAGTATGACATACCAGTTTGAAGATTCTACATCCTTGATTTCATTGACATCAAAATTTTTATGTTGCTTTGCAAGAACACTTTTTGTTTCTTCGATGGTTAAAGCATGCCATTGCTTCATCTTTCTCCTCAGACTCTATTCGCTTTTAATCCCACAAAAGTAATTTCAGACTTAAGACAGAGAAACTCTTAGTATGCATAGTATGCATCTGAAATTATTTTTGCGGCAAAATCGATAAATACAGTTCGTATTGACCATTGGCATTGGATAGTAAAAATTTTTGAGTTGTATTTATAGGCCAATTCATTGGTGCTGATTTTTGATTAGGCCTACTCCATTGCAAATGTAAATTCCCTTTTTCATTTTTTAGTTCAACACGAATCAAGCCAATAACATCATCTGGATTGAACGGTTTTGAGTCTTGATCCATCAGAGATACAATCAAAATAACTTTTTCTCCACTCCTGATGGGTTCAGACCATAAAAGAGTTGGCTGAAGAGTATTGATTTTTGATGATGGCAAATGAAGAGGAAATTCTGGGATTCGAATATATTGTGTTGGCTGTTTGATACGTAATACGCTTATATCAAAATATAAATCATCGCCAAGCAACTCTCCCTCTTTGATCATTTTTATTTGGTTTAAGATAAGCTTAGGAGAAAGTTCCTGATTATTAACTGCGAAAGCCATGGATGAGAAACAAAATACAACAACTACACACCAATGTGGCCATTTCATTTTCTGACTCCTTTCAATACTTTTTTGCAATGTCCTAATTTTTTGCAAGGACAGCTCATATTCAGTATGGCATAAACCAGTAATAATGCCTATCAAGCAATATAATCTAATTGGAAGTAATCGCATTATCCATATAAATCAGGACTTACTAAAAAACCCAATCTCTTCGTTAAAAAATGTTTCTAATTCGGTCATTTAGTTTATCTAAACTCCCTCATTAAAAAAATTTTTTGCCTCGACCTTGGAGTTTTTCATAAGTCCTGTAAATATAAAGGCAGATGTTAATTAAATACTCATATGTGTTCTGTTCGATTCGTACACATGTTTCCTCCTTAACCAAATGTTGGTGTGATCTTTCAATTGGTCTATACTCAGAATCATAAATGGATGAATATTTCACAAATTGATTAACATTGGATATTTGTGTGAAAAATACGGCGTTGATATGCACAAAAAATAATAGATTAGCTTCTTTAGTCGCACCGATATGTCAATCTTGCGACTACAAGGATTTGTGGGTTAAAAACGCCAGAGAAATTTCGAATACCATTGAAACGGAACCTATTAAGTTAATTATTCTTGATACAGCGTTACAAGAGCCATGTATCATTGATGTTCTATATATTTTATCCAATGTGAAGTGTGGAATACCTATCATTGTTCTTGGTGACTGTGAAGATAAAGTTCTTTTATCCATAAAAAGAATTGGTGAATTAAAAGAGTTATATATTTACACCTTGCAGTTAAATTCTTTTTCGGAAGAAGCATTCCGAGAAATCTTGCACCTCATTGATAAAAAGAGCCAAATCATTAATGAAGAGACAATTGCTTTGGCTTTAGAGAAAAAACAATTCTTTATGAATTATCAACCCAAAATTGAATTAAGCACTTATAAATTAGTCGGCGTCGAAGCCTTAATTCGATGGCAAAGGCCTAATCATGGCCTTGTGCAACCGGATTTATTTATCCCGATCGCAGAAAAAACCGGATTGATCATTCCCATGACCTACTGGGTGATTCAAGAAGTTTTTCGACAATATGCAGCATGGAAGAGAAAAGGCATTCAGTTAAAATTTGCTATCAATTTATCAGCGAATATATTAACTAATATAATTTTGCCAGACGAACTTGGTAAATTAATGAAAGAATATAAGGTCTGTCCAGAAGACATCTGCTTTGAAATTACCGAAGCGGCAGCGATGCATTGGCCTGATATCGTATTGGAAGTATTGACTCGCATTCGCTTAAAAGGATTTTCTCTTTCAATCGATGATTTTGGAACCGGTTATTCATCTTTAGTTGAGTTGCAACGATTGCCTTTCACAGAGCTTAAAATTGATAGGTCATTTATTGGTGATGTGGCGTATAATAAGTCCAATATGCATATTGTTGGTTCAATTATCGGTTTGGGAAAAAATATGAATCTAACCCTGATTGCTGAAGGTGTTGAAACAAAAGAGGCGGCTGATAAATTATTAGCCATGGGGTGCGAAAGTATACAGGGATATCTTGTTTCTAAGCCTTTATCGGAAAGTGAGTTCTTGAGTTGGTATCGAAACAAGATAGATAAAAATGGGGTTTTCACTGGATAAGGATCTGCTATGAGAGCCATTACTATGCAAGGATCAAAGCCAACCATTTTAATTGCGGATGATGACTTATCAACACGAATGTTGCTTAGAGCTACAATTTCACAATGGGATTATCCAGTAGTTGAGGCAAGTGATGGCAATGAGGCTTGGGAAATTCTAAAACATGATGATGGACCTCAAATTGCAACTGTAGATTGGATGATGCCCAAGATCGACGGTTTGGAACTATGTCGCCGCGCAAAACATTTACCCAAACCACCTTATATGATTCTGTTGACGAGTATTTCTGGGGCTTCTAATGTGGTGAATGCTTTGGATTCCGGGGCAGATGATTTTTTAACGAAGCCATTTAATTTTATCGAATTACGAAGCCGATTACATGTAGGACAACGAATCATCAATTATACGAATCGACTTAATGAACAAAAAGCCCATGACGGTCTATCAGAACATTTGCCAATTACACTTGACCGACTAAATGATATGAGCAAAAAAATTCTGGATGAATGGGGGCGGCTTCAAAATATACTGCATTTATTGGATGCCTTAGAAAAAGAAAATCATATTAAATTTAAAAATCAGATACTCGATATTTATGATCGCCAAAAAGAATTGATTGAAGAAATAAAAAGCTTGGAAACATTGTTGGGCCATAGATCTTCCAAACGTAAAACAACAGAAGTGAAAGCAAAAAAGACTAAAAAATTGGCTAAAAAATGAGGTTAATCTATTTGAACGGATTGTGCCATGACAACAAAAAAAGCGAATATCAACAAACATGATCTACTTCAAATTCTGAGATCAGTTCCAGATTTATATCTCATATTGAGTCCAAAGTTTGAAATTATAGATGCCAGTGATGCTTACATCAAAGCTACTATGGTTAATAGAAAAGATGTGATTGGAAGAAATCTCTTTGAGGTTTTCCCTGATAATCCGAACGATCTGAATGCGACTGGATCCCGAAATCTGCACAATTCATTAGAAAATGTTCTAAAAAATAAAGTGTCTGATGCGATGGCTGTGCAAAAATATGATATTCCCTGTGATAATCTAGATGCGAATAGCTTCGAGGTGCGTTATTGGAGCCCTATAAATACACCAGTCTTTGATGAGAATCAGCAAATAAAGTACATCATTCATCGAGTTGAAGATGTTACAGACTTTATTCATCTTAAAGAACTTGGAACGAAACAGAAAGAGCTTAATGACATATTGAAATCTCGTGCTGGAAAAATGGAGCAAGAGATTTATCAAAGAGCGCAAGAAATTCAAGAAACTAATAAAGAACTACGTTTGGCAAAGGAATTAGCAGAACAGGCCAATCAAGCAAAAAGTGCCTTTTTGGCGACCATGAGTCATGAAATTCGAACCCCTCTAAATGGTGTAATAGGGATGACTAGCTTGCTTGAAGATACCCCTTTATCTGAAGAGCAAATAGAGTATGTAAAATCCATTCGAATATCCGGGGAGACTTTGTTAAATCTCATTAATGATATTCTTGATTTTTCTAAAATTGAATCAGGTTATTTTGAGCTCGATTACGTAGACTTTGATATCAGGCAAGTGATTGAAGATACTTTAGAGATTGTGGCATACAAGGCTCATGCGAAAAATTTAGCAGTAGGAGCTTTAATTGATAAAGATGTTCCCTCTTGGGTTAATACAGATTCCTCTCGTTTAACTCAGATATTAATCAATTTATTAAGTAATGCCATCAAATTTACCCAGCAAGGACAAATTGAGGTAAACGTAACACGTAAAAAAAATAAAGATAAGAAATCTAAAGACTATATAACGTTACTATTTGAAGTAAAAGACACGGGACTTGGGATTGCTCCTGAGGTGATGGGGCGTCTTTTTAAATCATTTTCTCAAGGTGATCCCTCTGTTTCACGTAAATATGGAGGTACTGGTTTAGGTTTGGTTATATCCAAACGTTTGTCTGAATTTCTAGGGGGGGAGATTGGAGTAGAGAGTAGGCCCGGAAAAGGGAGTTGCTTTTGGTTTACTATAAAAGTTAAGGAAGTCGTTTCAAATTCACCCAAAGTTATGGAATATTTTCTCCCTCGACTCAAAGGAATGCATATGTTGGTTGTGGATGATAATGAAATCAATCGCAATATATTTAAAGCGCAATTGGAAGCATGGGGAATAAGTTGTGATGTTGTAAATGATGGTTTTGAGGCTCTTAACAAACTCACCTCTGTTAAAAATAAAGTGAATCCTTATCAAATGATATTGCTGGACTATAATATGCCTGGCATGGATGGCTTGGAGTTGGCTTCAAAAATTTTAGAAATAAAGGAATTTGCAGAAACACCTATGCTGTTAGCGACTTCTTTAGGATTGCCAATTGCGAGAGAGCGTTTAGATGAGCTGAATATTAGTGCATGTATATCTAAACCAGTCCGACAATCCAAATTATATGAGGTGATCATATCTGTATTGAAGAATACATCGAAGACCGAAAAACTTGAATCCGTAGTTAAGATGGATAAGCCAACCGTTATCGAGAAAAACGCCTCGATCTTGTTAGTTGAGGATCATTCAATAAATCAAAAAGTTGCGATACATGTATTTGAGCGCCTCGGTTATAAACGGATTGATCTGGCCAATAATGGTTTAGAAGCTTTAGCGGCGTTTAATACGAAAACGTACGATTTAATTTTTATGGACTGTCAAATGCCAGAAATGGACGGGTATACAGCAACGGGTAGAATTCGAAATATAGAACAATCTAAAGGATTAAATCGTGTACCAATAATTGCAATGACCGCTCATGCACTAAAAGGAGATAGAGAAGTATGCTTAAAAGCAGGCATGGATGATTATCTTGCAAAGCCTATAAGTCTTCCAGAGTTAGAGCGAATTATGCTTCGGTGGTTGGCCAATAAGCCATCAAAAATTTCTATGAATACATCAGCTAGTAATTATGATAATGGATTTGATATTGAACGTCTGCAACTTATATTTGGAGGTGATAACGCGGCAATCGAAGGATTTATTGATGTTTTTTTTGTGCAAGCAAAAATACTTTTAAATGATTTATTGGTTGTATTAGAAGCAAGAGATTATCTTTCCTCCAAAGAAACCTGTCATCGGTTAAAAGGTATGTGTGGGAATGCCGGTGCTATTAAGTTGTATCAGTTGTCTATAGAACAAGAGAAAATGATATTAAACAATCAGTGGTCAGAGGCAATTGCCTTGCATCAAGAATTGATTCTGAGCTTAGAGGCTCTAAAATTCAAAAAAAAACACAGTGAATGATCATAAGTGCAAAAAACGGAACCAGCATCAATCCGCTAACCGAGTTCGCTGCGGTTGATGCTAGCTTGAAAAAACTTCATTACAACAATGCTAACAATACATTGATGTGACGTGTTTTTTTAAGTTAATCGAACTAATATTATCTTAAATATCAGATGAATTGATATTTAAGAACTTATTGTTCAAGGAATTGCTCATTATGTTAGAAGAATTACTTTTTTTTACCATCTCATTATTGATTGGTTTACTAATTGGCATTGAACGAGAACGTGGCCACCCTGAAGGAAGGCAATTTATTGGAGTTAGAAATTTTACATTATTATCGATGCTGGGCACTTTGGTTGCTGTATTGCAACAGACGACTCTTACTATAGCAGTAAGTTTTTTTGTTATAGGTATTTTGTTGCTAAATTATTATCAATCGATTATTAATCAGAAAAAAAGCAATAGTATTGAAATTTTAACTCAAATTACAGCATGTTTCATTTTTTGTTTGGGTTATATGGTCCCAACATCTCCTTTTCTGGCAATTACATTGAGTGCGATTATTTTTCTTGTGCTCATTGAACGGCAACGGCTGCATATTTTGGCACGAGAAAAATTCAAACCTCATGAAATTGAAACAGTTATTATCTTGGTTATTTTTACTTTAGGGATTTTACCACTTCTTCCTGATCGCACATTTGATCCTTGGCATCTATTCAACCCCAAAGAGTTTGGCTTATTAATTGCAACAGTTGCAGCAATTCAATTAGGAGGTTATATCGCAATCCATTTATTTGGTGAGCGCCTAGGAATTCCACTGACAGGATTTTTGGGGGGATTAGTTTCAAGTACTGCTGTTTTTGCTCAATTGAATAATACATTAAAACGATATCCCGGATCCTGGAATGCTATTCTAGCTTCGGGACTGTTAGCCACGATTGCAATGTTAGTAGATGTACTCATTATCATTTTGGTTGCGTCCCCAGATTTATTTATTTTTATTATTTGGCCTATAGTAGCAATGATTTGTAGCGGAGGGCTGCTTGCAGTTATTTTGCTTCATTTTCAAAAAAAACGAGTAAGAGAGAGAATATTATTAGCTACTCCTCTCAATTTATTATCCATAGTCCGTACTTCTATTATTATCGGACTATTATTGCTAATTATTGCCATGGCGAAGCGAATTATTTTTGCTAAAGGCATTTTATTGATTTCATTTTTGGGTGGGCTTGTTGAAATTCACGGTGTTTCATTGGCAACAGCTTTGCTTTATTTAGCAAATCAAATCCATATAGATGATGCACGCTTCATGGTATACATCGCTATTTTTGCTAGTTATATATCAAAAATAACTTTAGTCTGGTGTTTCACGCCTGCTCGCTTTGCTTTTTACGCCTCTATGTTGTTACTTGGAATGTTAGCCTGTGGTGTTATCATCTATTGCATTGGTCTTTAATTCAAGTAATAAGCCCATTTTCTAATAACCTAGTTTAATACAGTCCAAATCCAAATGATAATTCTGTACTATCCGGCCGGACTCTCTGGTGCAATGAATTACGTAAGCAAGTTAACTGAATATATTTATGTCGTGGGCAAACATCTAAGAATAACCCGGAAGAAATTGTAAAGAGAGGCTGCAAGTTGGTTGTTTAATAAGTATCGATTGATTTTACTCATTTCCAGAATTAATCAATCGATACGTACCGCGTTGATTCAAAAACCTCCTCATTTATAGCGAGGATGTCAAAACTGTTCTTCTCTCTAAAGTAGAGTCAGAATTGTTCTCTTCACCCAACCCCGTTTCAAAAAATCTTAACCCAGCTTGCCTAATTTTAGAGTTATTAGGTTTGGGATAATTTTCTGATGCTGGTAATAGAGTATTATTTTGAACTGCATCAGAAGTATGGCTTTGACTCATTTTGTCTATCAGTGGCTCCATCTGTGTAGGATGTTGAGTCGATTTTTTGCTATTAAAAACGCTAGGCCAAGTAAAAGCTATCGATACGAATACTAAAATGACTGGAGACAATATTGCCATGGTAATGGTTAATGCAAGTTTTGCCCCTATTGCTTCTCCCATAGTTTCACCAACATGAATTCCGCTTCGTATTCCTCCGGCAACAGAATAAGCAAGAGAGTCACCTACCAAAGCACATAATTTGAGTATATTGATGGCCCCATACTTTATTTTTTGTGCTTTTGTTTGGCCTTCTTCCAGTGGTTGATATATTGATTCAAATTTTTCTTTGAGATCGACATACGTTTTCGGGTTAAAGACTTTATATACTTGTGAAAAAGTATTAACAACCATGGTTGTCGAAGTACATATCATAGCGATAACATGTGCTAAATGAGTATCCGGAGTAGCACCTAAAGCATTAAATAGCTTATTAACCCCTGATACAGTAGTAAACCAAGTGAGCGTCGCATAAACAGCTAAAAAGATTGTACTTACGAATCCTAATAAGACACATCGCAAAAGACCATAGGGTTTTTTATAATCCTCAATAAAAAGATTTTTAAATTTTGCATAATTTTCACGTATGCCTACAGCTTGAAACGAATAAAAAGAAATCGCTGCAATCAGGGCTAACCCAATCGTAACTGCCAAAACCAGAGGGTTGGCGGCGAGCATACCTGCCCCCAAAAAATTGAGAAGTCCTACGAGACCGGCATATCCAGAAATGCCGGCAGAAATACATGCCAACAAGGTCACGATACCAAAAAATAATTTCTGACCTCTATCGAAAACCGTTTTTTCTTTTATATTTTCCTCAAGGGTCTTAAACGTTTTTTGTTTTTGAGGCTGAAAGCCAGCGCTATCAAGCATGGCTTGCCCACGACTTAATAAGCAAACTATTCCATTACATAAGGAAAGTATTATCGCTAAGCCGAGGCTAATGCCAAAGGGAGCTCCTAAAGTACTTAATAATCCCAGGCAAAATACCATACAAAGGGCCATGGAGGTAACGACTTTGCCAATGACTAATGGCACTCCCTTTAAGAGCCTATTTCTATTTTGAGTTGGGGTTCTCGTAAATTCTTGGTTATTGCAAGAACAGGTGGCAATTTGTAAGACCTCTTGCTTAGATAATCTTTTTCCACCCGAAAGTATCTCTCCCCACTTAAATGTAAGGAAACTCCAAAAATGGTGGGAAAACGGACGTTCTAGAAGATCTGTTATTCGAAGATCCCCATTGAGAATGGCTTGTTGGACCTTTTGTGATTCTTTTTCAGTAAATTGATATTGGTTAAACGAAGCAATAATCCAATCTTTTTGAGTACGAAATTTTCTTCTTAAAACCATTATAACTTCAGGACGTTTATAATTAGTAAAATCGATTTGCTCTTGTTCTAATAAACTAACTACTTTTTCCATTACGATAAATCCCTTCTTAATGCAAAGCATGTAGCTTATTTATAATTTCACAAGAATTCCATTTAAATTTTTAAAAAATTAATTATCAAAGGTAGGATATCGAAATTATTTTGATTAGAAAGATTTGACATACTTTGCGAGTTACATTCTAATCGTATTTTTTTACATGATATGGACAATCATGGCATTTTTGAATTTTCTAAAACCAGCTCCTTTTCTTAATGAAATTCAGGATAAAACCGTTGTTAAACAACAATATCGTTATTGGCGTATTCGCACCTTTTATGCCATGTATATAGGGTATGTTTTGTTTTATTTTACGCGAAAAAGTTTTACCTTCGCCATGCCGGCATTACAAAGCTCCTTGGGAATGTCCAAAACTGAACTGGGAATGATTGCGAGCATTTTGAGTTTAAGTTATGGCATCAGCAAATTTTTGAGTGGGATTCTTGGCGATAAGTCAAATCCTCGTTATTTAATGGCGATTGGGCTAATTTTGACGGGTGTTGCCAATATTTTGTTTGGATTGTCTTCCACCTGGTGGTTATTCGCTATTTTTTGGGGATTGAATGGTTGGTTTCAAGGATGGGGGTGGCCAGGATGTACTAAATTATTAACACATTGGTATTCTCAATCCGAACGTGGGCGCTGGTGGAGTATTTGGAATACATCTCATAATGTTGGTGGTGCATTAATTCCATTGATTGTTGCTATGTGCGCGCAGTATTACGGCTGGCGTTCAGCGATGTTTGTGCCTGGGATCATCTGCATTTTAGGAGGAATTTTTTTAATTAATCGTTTAAGAGATACTCCGCAATCGCTTGGTTTACCTGCGATAGAGCAATATCGAGGGGATTTTTCTGGTTTATCCAATCATCACCAAGAAAAAACAGAACTCTCAGTCAAAGAAATTCTTTGGAATTATGTGTTAAGCAACCCATATATTTGGATACTGTCCATTTCTTATTTGTTTATTTATATTGTGCGAACGGCCATTAATGATTGGAGCATGCTGTACTTAACAGAAGTGAAGGAGTATTCCTTAATCACAGCAGGGAGTTGTGTCATATGGTTTGAGGTTGGTGGTTTTTTTGGAAGTCTGGCTGCCGGCTGGCTTTCTGATAAAATATTTCATGGTAAACGCAACCCAATCAATGTACTCTTTACTGCTGGTGTATTTGTCACTTTATTGCTATTTACGTTGACTAGGGGATATACACCATTCCTCGATTCTTTGTTTCTTTTTTTCTTTGGTTTTTTTATCTTTGGACCCCAAATGATGATTGGTATGGCGTGTGCGGAGTTGGCTCATAAAAAAGCAGCCGCGACTGCAACTGGCTTTGCCGGGTTTTTTGCGTATTGTTTAGGTGCTGTTATGGCTGGGGCTCCCTTGGGTGCAATTATCAAAAATTACGGCTGGGATAATTTCTTCCTTACTTTGTTTATTTGCTGCTTGATTCCATTTCTTTTGATGCTGCCAATTTGGCATGTAAAAGCTCATCCAAGGTATCGTAAATCAGAATTTTCAGGCAAATCTGAGTTTGCTTCGTGATTGGCTCCTCTAGCTGAGCCAGTACAAATAAAGGGTGGTGCTATTAATGAAGTCGCCAGAATGTGGCGACTTAGCAAATCTAATGGAATAACGAAAGGGAAATATAATCTCAATTGAGATTAGACAATCGGTCCTGAAGTTCTTTTACACTATAAATAGCCGTCAAAATGCTGTAGGGGTAGAGTCAAGTAAGTGTCCGCTAACCGGGCTAATTCTTGTTGCGATGAACCGCTTTTTTTGCAGTAGTAATGGACTAAATTGGCAATTTGTTCAAATGGAATTAAATTCAGCAATTGAAGGCTGCATTTGTAGACATATTAAAAATGCCTGGGACCAAGGGGACAAGTAGGGCATCCATGCCATAACAGGTTAGCCACGTCCCCACCTTGTTTTGCAACCTTGGGACGTATGGGACACAGATAATCCCTGCACTTAGTTAATAACTCTAAAAGTTATCATTGATTCGCAGTTCGCAATTCGCGAATTGCGAATTTGTGCCTAGGTATTCGCCAAAGGTATGATGGTTTGAACTACTACAGATAATAAGATACGTTGAGTTTGCATTTAAAAATGCATGATATTTGCATCCCCCAAGAGCAATTATATTTATTACTCAATCGAGTACGAAAAGTGCGCATTATTGACGCTAATGATCATTTCTTTGAATTTCTTGAGGCTCCCCCTTTAGAACTTATTCCTGTGTACCAAGCTCTAAAAATCAAGTGGCATAAAAAATTTCAGCATCGTTCTAATTTGTAGTGCCTCAATTTTAGCAATTTGTTGTTTTATATAAATATTTTTGAATTTCTTTCCGAAGTCGAGACAGATTCAGTAATGCCCACTCTGCGCAACCAACGTATTGTTCTAATCCAATGTTGAGCCATATACGCTTGGTGTCCTCGGTTAAAACTCCATTGACGCGAGATGTTTAGGCAGTCTTAGCGTTTTACTAAACGATGTTCTGGAGGCCTCAGTTGCTTTTTGGGCCTCGAGTGCTTCTCTTTGCACCTGGATATCCTGTTTAATATAATTAATAGGCTGTTCGTCACTATCATAGTTTACTTCAATTTCAGCATAGTCCAGCTCTAATTTTTCTTGGATTACGAACAAGATACGATATAGATCGCCGTCTTCAGCAAGACGTTTCTTACCCAAATTTTTTTTAAGTTTCTGTAGTAAATCCATTACCTTTGCTTTTGGTGAAGGTTCAACGTCTGCTTGAAGTATAGATCCATAAGATCCATAGTATTTATCAAAGCTTTGGTTGTGCACACTAGCTAGCGCATTTTGCACTTCATCGCCATGGTTAGTTGCCCATCTGAATGAAAAAAAACGTCCTATGGAGCCGCCCCAGACATAGGGTCGGCAAAATATTGATGAATAAGCTCCGGAGTATTTAAATAGCAATTTTTTGGCTATTTCAAACTCGTCATTTTCTTTTTCTAATCTCTTCCATACAGTGCACCAATATTGAATCGATTGACCGGACATTTTTCACCTTGACCATTAATTTGCCTTCGAATTGTACGGTTAAATTAAAAAATTGTCAAATGTGGGTTCTACTCCAAATAAGCACATCATTACTCATAAGTATCAATAACTTCTATTCAGCTCAATAATTTGTATACTACCCACTCCAAATATCAGGATGATGAATATGAGTTGGGCAGCAGACGAGATGAAAACGGTTAATTTAGGAGACAAAAGACTTCATAGTCGCTTACTTTCTTTATTTGATAAATTAGGAAATTCGCCTAATTTAAGTATTCCTGCAGCGTGCGGAGGCTGGCACGAAACAAAAGCAGCCTATCGTTTTTTCGACCATGAGGAAGTGACTACAGAAAGCATTTTAAAACCCCATATAGAATCGACTTTTTCTCGAATGAAACAACACTCCATTGTGCTTTTATTGCAAGATACCACAACGCTTAACTTCACGGGACAAAAAGAACGGGAAGATATTGGCCCCATTAATCATGAAAAGCATTTAGGCTTACTACTTCACCCCATTTTAGCGGTTACGCCAGAAAGGCTGTGCTTAGGTGTTTTGGATACTTATCATTGGGCAAGGGAAAAAGTACGGCATCGAACTACTCGAGAAAAAGCCGTGATAATCATAAAGTTCCTTTGGAAGAGAAAGAGAGCTATGTTCTCCAAATAATTATAGCCTTTTAAAAATTATAACTTTATAAATGGGTATTACTCGTGCAATTGTTTGTAAAATTCATCAAACTGGCTTTTTGTTTCTTTACTAAGTCGTTTAATTTCTTTTTGATTTTCCCATAATTTTTTTATGGCATTTTTTAACATGTTATCTTTTTGTCCAACTTTTAATGAAATAGCCCATAAGTCTATGGCTTCGCAGGGTGTTGTTTGCAACTCAAAGCTATTTAGAGCTATTTTGAATATTTTTCGAGCATCATTGCTTAATTTACTCTGTTTACGATCAGACTGAAGTTGTCGTTGTTTTATTTGATAACAGATTTCATTATGAAAATATAGGGAATCTTTACGATGCCTTTTATATTGTGTGAAAACGGATTTAAATTTAACTATATAACATAAAGAACTTGAGTGGGTATCGAACTCATGAAAAATAGAATTTAAACTTTCTTTTATATCCCTCGCATCGACACAAATCGGATTAATAATTATTTTGTAATTTTTATCAATTAACATATATCATATCAAAGGATTTTCTTTATTTGGTACCCAATATACTGAAGCAATATTCATTTGTGACTCGTCCATGAGTTTGTTTAATTATAGCATAGGTAATGCATTTGGATTCTTATGAAAAATTGAGTAATTACCTTCTGGGGGTTCTGGTTCATGACAAAATCCTAAAAGCTAAAAAAGCTACTAATTAAGCAGGTATATTTGAAAGCTTCAATGTTCTTAATGCACGGTTAAAAGTTGGAATGCCTTCATCAGATGAAAGATTTGCACCATCATTTTCTAACTTTTCTCTGGCTTCTCCATAATCCAGCCAATTTACTGACGAGGTATAAGCTTGAGCTTGATCCATTACTTTCACATAAGTTCTGAAATTTTTATCTCGCGATGCCAGTCTCAAACCATTAAGATAATTATCTCGGTGAACGTTAGGTATAATAATTTTGTATTGCGATTGAGATACTAATTCAGCATTCATCATGATTCTTGATAGTCTTCCATTCCCATCATCAAAAGGGTGTACTTCGCTAATTAAAAACTGCATAAAAAGTGCTTTTTCTATGCCTGATTTAAGTAATATGTAGCGCTCAAATCCCTGATATAATGTACCAAGTACATCTTCTGGCGATACAAATAAAGTATTGCCCGCTTTATTTTCTTTTATCTTAAACTCACCAGGACGTTTTTCAGGGCGTTCTTTCATTAAGATGGCATGTCTTCTTTGTAATATCTCAATTAACTCATCTGGAGTATCGGGGGTAATACTCATCTCAGAATAATCATTTGTAATGATGAAGTTAGATAGTACGTCATGACTATCCGCATGACGGTTATTTACTTCTATCCCTTTAAATACGATATCTTCTGCTTCATCAATAATAAATTCTGTACCTTCAATAAAGTTGGAAAAATAGGATTCATAGAAACTTAGGTTTTTAAATGAAATGGCAGTGTATTCATATTCTCTAGTAAGTAGGGTGCATTGGTTAAGATAAACTGTCAACTCATCAAAAAATTGTACTCTATGCTCATCATAAGGTTTTTTCTGAGCTACAGCTTTCGCATAATTTGAGAACAATATATTTTCATGAGTGTGGGTGGACAGTAAAGCACTAATAATCTGATTCAGTTTTTGGTACTCCTTTTGATAACCCAATTCTTTGGCAATATCTTTGGCTTCATCTCTGATCTGATTAATACTTTCTTCTCCTCGTGTGCGCAATTCTTTTGCAAGAATTTTTTCGACACCTTCAACACCAATTGTTTTAATACCTATATAAGATGATCCTCTTACCGTAGAGAGATTTTCGAGCAAGGTACGAGGCATATTGCTCTTGAATAAATTAGGTAATATTTGATCAATGAAATCATGATTGTTGCCCTTATACACTTTAATCGTTAAGCCTGGTAAGTTAATGGTTTTTACATAAGAGCTAATCACAAAGATAATCGCTTCGTTTCCTAATCTTTTAGGCTTTAAGTCTGAGGCTGTACTGAAGGCAAGTATTCCTTCTGATACGATATGAGGAATTATTTTCATCCAATTTTGAATAACAATTTTGTTAATCTCAGATTTTAAGTCATCAGTATAGATACCGTGATATATCCTGCGTAGCTTACCTTCTAGATACTCTTTAGATAATTGCTTGGCTTGTTCAGTAGTATTTGCAATCTTAATCATAGTTTTCTCTAGTGAATTTAAGGTAATTAATATGAGAATTATGGAATATAATAAACAAGAAATGTGAATGTTGGAATATTATAATAATAAAAAGAGAATTTAAGGGTAGTTTGATTGGGTTAATTGAATTTCGGAATAATTTTTTATAGATATTTAATGATTGATTTTACTGACTTTAATTGGTGGGCCCACTAGGACTTGAACCTAGGACCAACGGATTATGAGCCCTGATCTTTTAAAATAACTCGTTGATTTTAAAGTAATAATATGTCACGGGACACCACTACAAATGTCGTACAGAGTATAACAATGTCGTACTCAAACACGCAAATCTCACGCAAGGATATTTTAGCTAATTTAATGGCATTTTTCTGGGAAAGACATTCGGTTTTTATGAAAATGGCTATTTGTAATGACTACATGATGAGTAAGCTATATTAGTTCACTCTCCAGCTCATCAGAATTTGCCAATGTAATTCCGGCATAAATTGCTTCTTGTTTATCCTTTAAAAATGCCCATAAGCGATCGCCATATGAAAAATGCCACCACTCATGTAGATAATTAACAAAATCATGCTTGTACATTATATCTAGAAGGATTTTTCTATTCTGGAATACTTCAGCTGAAATATTCTGAGAATAGGTTTCACAAATATCTGGATCGACTTTGTACCAATCTTTAATTGCCATGCCAAAATCAATTAAATTTCCATTGGGGTCAATAACTTCAAGATCTACTGCGCCGCCAGAACTATGAGGAGGTATATTCGGTGCTCCTTTAAAAAAGCTTACAGGGGCAATTAATAAACTGGCTTCTTTGAAAAGTTCTTCCTCAGATTTATTGGGGTTTTTTAATCTCAAATTGTTATAGTGTTCATCAAATAGAATTTTTTGAACTTCTAAGCTTCGTAATCCTTCATATATTCTGAATTTCCAACCATGAGGAAGTTGCTTTTGAGCAAGACATAGTTTTTCATAGACGGTTTTTCTTAATTTAGTGTAATCATTTTGGGTTAAAGGTGTATCTGGAGGAGGGCCATAAGCAAGCTCTTGCTGTTCTTTTAGATCGACTAGAGGTTCATTATTTTCACGAATAAAAATACTACTAATTTTTTTTTCGTTAATAACAGGACCTTTTTTCATTATTTCTAACTTGGTCGTCGAATTTTGAGAATTATAGTTTTTTTAAATTCAAGGCTCAATAGACGTAATAGTATGGACCCCGCCACCTATCGAAAGGCTTCTATTTGAGCCAGAATGAAGATGTTAATAGTCATTCAATCAAGCAGGGGGAGTCATACTATCACGTCAAACCTCGGGTGCTTTCACTATTCCATACTTTTAATTAATTCAAAATAGTATGGGGATGTTGTTTGTCGATGTATATCGCTTGGATTGGATTTAATCCCTTGTTGCGTGTATTTATAACGAACTTCCTTTAAATAATCCATTACAATTTGTTTTGATTCAGGTTCAAGTAAGTTTTTGCCTGAATTTTTATATGCAATAGACAATGGGCCAAATAAATAACCGTCTAAATCAGAATCATTTGTCTGCTTTAATTCATCTATTAATGATTTCATATAAATTTTCTGTAACTCTTTTGATTTAAAAGTTAATGCGTATTTCAACATAACAGAAGAATTATGTGTAACATGTTTTAACCATTCATTTATTTTTTCTGATTTATTGCTTATTTCATCTGCTGTATGCGTATCAATAAACCCTCTTACTCCTGTATCAGCCATATGTTGCGTTAATGAATTACTATCTAAAAGTGTTTCAAAGAAATCTTTAACCATGGGCAGTTCATGGGCAATATATTTTTTATCGTTACTATGTTGTTGGTTATAAAGCATGATGTTTTCTATAATTTTGCTTTTTATTTCTTCGCGATCAGTTTCATTATAAATAGTCAGTAACTTTTTAATTAAATCAGGCTCTTCTGACCTTGAAACTAATCTGTCTATCATAATACCACGTTTAACGTCATTTAATTCGTTATTGGCTGCTAATTGCATTTGAACAACAGATGGTGAAGTAACATAGTGAGCTGGAGGAGCATCCATGATCATTTGAAATTCCTCATAAGGCATTGAGTTAAGTTCTTGTGCTGATACATTTTCAAGAGTTCTGTTGCTTTGGATTGTTGTCTGAGTAAATTGTTCATTCTTTATTTTTTCGTCATTAAAATAAGGGAAATAATTAAATAAATTTCTTGGTAACCAAACACGACCTGGCATAGTATCATAACCTTGGCTATAAAATGCCCACCAAACATATGTGTCACATCTCCATCTTCCGCATTCAATTGCTTGGCCAGTTGGAGGATTTCCTGTGCCTATATGATAATCAGTATCAGAAGTATAAACTGGACACCACCAGCGCTGATGATTTGCTTCGACAAGAACATTGTATCCTCTCGTTCCTCTATCGGCTACCCCGTATTTACTGCCCCAATAAGGCGAACGTGCTTTAAAATTTATAATTGTATTTATTTGTCCTACAATTGGTTCGTTTAGTATCTCTATAACTAGGGTTGCAATTGAATTCATCCCACTTGGGTCATACATTGTTGCGGTTGCTATGCCAACGTGCCCTAGCCAACCAAGACCTGGATAGTTTAAGTCTCTTGCCACAATCTCAGCGGGATACATTTTCTTAGCGTATATTGTTGGTGATATTCCCGCGATTGTGATTATTGCGATTGATGTTACTAACTTTTTACATCTCATTATTTAGCCTTATTATTTCAAAACTTTAAAATTAAGAAGTGTTCTGATAATTTAGTAACTAACTGTATAGTAAGTTCATTATCAAAAACCTGAGATAGTGCCTTGAGGACTGTCCAATAAATTTAAATCACATTCTGTATTTGAACGGTTTTTATCTTCATTTAAGAGGCTATTCTTTGCTTTCAAAATCTTGCATTTTATGCGTCCTTGATTAAATTTTTTAAAAGTAACTCTGTTATTTTATTAACAGACCATGATTCAAAATTCCGTTTAAGATTAAAAACTGTAATTTTGATGGGGGGATTTAATCATTGATTTTTATGAAATTATACTGACAATTTATCTCTACTATTGGTAGAATAAATTTGCTTTTTTGATTAGAATAAGCGCACAATTGTTTAATTGTTGTTAGGGATGTTAGAAATAAAAAAAATTTTTTGGAGTGACGTCAGAAATATCATAAAGACTATAAATCCTGTTTTTTTTGAATTCGTAGATAAACTTTCCCCCGACAGTAAATTTCCGATGTATCTTGTAGATTATGGTTATGGAGATTTGGTTGGTGATGATGATGGCATATTTTTACCAACCCAAACCGGCCAATATGTTCGTCTTGATTCAGAGTATATACCTCGCGATATGTTGAATGACTTGGTTTACGGTTTGACTAACAGCCAAAACCATCGTTGATAAACTCGAACATATCCCCGGTAAAACTCAAAGGTTTTATCGTGATCATGATTTAAAAGGCTTTGCTTTAAGAATTACCTCAGGTGGTGTCAAAAGTTTCATCATTGAAACCAGAATCAATGGTAAGGTTAAAAGAGTGACCTTAGGCAAATACGGCAACTTGACGGTTGAAGAAGCCAGAAAGCAAGCCAAAAGTCTTTTGGGCAGTGTGGCCAGAGGTGATGATCCGATAGCGGAAAAGAAAACCAAAAGAGTTCACGCCATGACCTTACAGCAGGTGTTGAATGATTACCTCAAAGCAAGAAAAGATTTAAAACCACGCACCTTAAACGATTATCAATGTGTATTGCATGAAGTAGTACCTGACTGGCTTGATAAACCGCTGGTAAATATCACCCGAGAGATGATAGCCAAACGACATACCAAGCATGGCCAGGCAAATAGTAAAGCACGTGCCAATAATGCTATGAGGGTATTAAGAGCCATTTTTAATTACGCCATGTATGAATATCAAGATGGCAATGGTCATCCAATTATTACTATTAACCCAGTTAAATACCTATCACACACACGGGCATGGTATCGAGTAGACCGAAAACAAACAGTCATCAAACCGCATCAATTAGCTGACTGGTACAAAGCAGTCATTGTCTTGGTGGAGACAGACAACTACCGCAATGCCTTACTGTGGCATGATTATTTTTTATTACTCTTATTCACCGGCATGCGAAAAATGGAAGCTGCCTCTTTGCGTTGGGAGGATATAGATCTCAAATCCAAAACTATCACCCTTCAAGACACCAAAAACCATGAGATACATACACTACCCATGTCTGATTTTGTCTATGAGCTAATGGAACGCAGAAGCCGGAATAAAACCAGTGAATTTGTATTCCCAGCTGAAAGTAAAACTGGTTATATCTATGAACCTAAAAAAGCGGTGAATAGGGTGGTGGAATTATCCGGTGTTTCATTTACCTTACACGACTTGAGAAGAACTTTTGCGACCATAGCTGATAGCCTTGATTTGCCTGCTTATGCTTTGAAGCGGTTACTCAACCATAAAATGAACAATGACGTTACAGCAGGGTATATCATGAAAGACGTTGAGCGATTAAGAAAACCCATGGAACAAGTAGCTAATTTTATACTTAAGCATATGATGGAGGCTGCGGATATTAGTTAATCAAAAAAATTTAATCGCTTGCACCGTTGCTCTAGCAATTCGAGATATTTTTCCTGCATCGGTTGAGATAAAAAACTCAAACCAATCAGCTCTCGCCATTCTGGTATTACCTGATGGAACTCTTGTACGATCCCATCGATGACGTTCTGGTTTAATCCTAATTTTTCAATGGCAAAATATTTAAGAAAATCACTCTTTGTTAAATTATTTTTTTTTCCTTTTAGAGGTAAAGCCAGTTCTTCTTTGGTATTTTTTTGAGCGATGGTTGAGTTAAGTAAATCGTAGGCTGGTGATATGGAAATTTTTCTATCCTTCGTAATTAAGGAAAAATTTTTTAGATGCATATCTTCATTGCCGACCAGGAAGTTAAACAACGTCAGCTTAAATAATTTCACGAATTCAATTTTTGGGAATGTACAAAACTGCTGTATGACTGCAATTACCTTTTCCATAGAACTTTTATATTTCGTATGTCGATCTTCACCTGATAGCTGTGCAAAATCTTCTAAAGCTAACTTTTTATTATGGCCTATTCTATCAAAGCGTTTAATGAAGTAGGTCAAACTGTTGTCTTTAGAATAAACCAAACCATGAACCGGAACTTCGAGGCCAATGGCCTTTGCAAGGGTCATAGTAATGGCTTCATTTTCCGGCAATTCTGGGTAAATATCACTTTGTGGTTTTAAAATGTACTGACCCCTTTGATCAACGATTTCAAAACCTCCCTCCTTAATCTTTAGTTTGGCACTTAGTTTCTTTTGGACGCCTTGAATAGACATCTTTCCTACACGAGCAATTGCTTCCTGTCGCTGCTCATCAGCACTTAAATCTAATGGGCTAAGGTTTTTTAATTGAGGGGAAAGTAAATGCAATCCACGTTGAGAATAGTTTTCTTGGTCACTAATTAAGTCATAAGTAATAGGGCAGCGTTTCATCTTAGTTCCTCAATCGTCACTGCACCTACGACATCTTGGCCAACTATTATCAATTGACCAAAATAATCATTTTTATCGATTTTATATTTGCGTAATAATGCTTCAAGCATAATACCTTCAGGTAGCAATCCTTCAAAAAAAGGGGGAAATACGTCAAAATCATAGATCTTATTGGTTAACGGCATGGTGAGAGAAACAGGTGCTCCCTGATAATCATTAAGGTAAGTAAATTGATATTTTTTACCTTCTAACTCCTCTAATATTCCAGCTCTAATGCCATTCACTGATATGTATGCTTTTCTCATTAATTATTATCCCTTGTTTGAGGAAAAGGCGTTTCAAATTTCATTTGAATATTTAACACATCTAATACTTTTAGCAATGTATTTAGCCGCACCGATTCTTTCCCTTTTTCAATATCATAGATAACCGTCTTACCGACCCCAGCTAACCGAGCTAATTCCTGTTGCGATAAGCCGCTGTGTTTGCGGTAGTAATGGACTAAATTGGCAATTTCGTGTGTGGGCATGGAACACCAAAAATTAATTATATATTACTGTTATAGCAGTAAAAATGATAAAAATAAATTTATTATTGCATTTCTTTGCATTAATTCACCATAAATTACTGTTATGGCGGTAAATTTAATTGATTTCCTGATTTTCCCATATTTATTTATTATAAATTCCTAAAAATTACTGTTATCGCGGTAAATTTGAGGAGGGGGGGAATAACAAAAATTCATGTTCTGCTTATGCACTGAAGCAATTACTGGCTCTACCCCAAAAAAGGGGGCATTTTAATCAAGTTAGTCTAGACTAACCCATTGATTTGACGGTCAAAAGGAAGATTAAAATGCCCAAGAAAGATTGTATCCTAAATTTACCGGGATAT